>JAQVGZ010000136.1 GCA_028696455.1 Desulfotomaculaceae bacterium
ACATAAATCCCAGGGAACTTTAATTATCTGAGCCTTTGCGGCCAAGATCACCGTAAAATCACTATCAAAGGTTACAGTACTTTTCATCTCGTGGAAGTAGTCCTTGAAATGGACGATAATCTTTATGTTAGTATCCTCTTGTTCAATGCTAATGGACTTTTCTTTTTCATACAGCAGCATATTCTATACCCCAATCTTCTCTATGATGATTTCAATTATCACTTTAATATACATAGTAACATTTTGCACCTCATCCGCCTAGACCCAAGAAAAACCCTTGCCTGAAAGCCGACCTTTTCACAATTCTTGCGATGGGTGAGGAGCCGGGACACCTCCCCGGAAATCCTGACCTGGAAGAAATGCTCGCCACCGATATGGAAGAGGCGCTGCTTTGTTACTTTCGCGCCGTTTACATGACTACTTCGGCTGAAACGCGCCCGGCCAGGCTTCTTGAATCAATTCAGGAATACTGGTATTTTTCCGGCAACCGCTTCAGCCTGCAAAAGCTCATTGACGCCGGGACCACACCCCTGCCTGATTTCCATCAATTTCTTGCCGATTTAGTTAATTTCTTGCGGGAAAAAGGCTCTCATCATAACCTTTTACGTGAAGCTGTAAAACTGTCAGGCGGGATCCCGGCCCTTGCCGAATTGGCCCGCCAGGAAGGCAGGGAGCATCCTGGAGCATATGTGGATTGGCTTGCAGCCCTGGATGAAAAAAATGATTATCATTTGATGGCTGAAGTTGCCCTGGAGGGTCTGACTGATGTTCCACAAGATTATTCTATCAGGGCTGAAATAGCTGAAGGACTGATTAAGGCGGGAAAGTTCTTGAACGACATTAGCATGCAGTTATCCGGGTACCGGGAAGCATTTTATTCTAGTCCAAACCTGGACTATTTCATAAATCTTTTTTCTTTAGCGAAGCAAAATAATTGTTTTACTAAAGAAATTGAAGCCGCGATTGCCAGATTAACTTCACTGTTACAGAAACCCGGCATCCGCCATGAAAATTATTATCCCATTGAAAAAGAAATCAGAAGGTCTTCAGTATCCTCCCCAGGTCTGCTGGTTACAATCTACATTTTGACAGGCCGCTATGAACAGGTTTACCAGCTTTGTCAGAATTTCTTATTTTGCCGAATTTAAAAAATGTTTTTTCGTCAATATCAAAGGCTCCTACACCATCGTAGACGCCATCAACGATGGCAACGGGAGCGCATCCGCGAGGTAACGGGCTACATCCTGGGCCACTTTGACCAGAAAACCAAGCGCAGCAGCTTTTGGTTTAGTGCTCTATTCGCCACCTGGTTCCTGAGCAGTTACCGTTTTTGAACGCGGAGTTTATACCACAATCTATACAAAACAGGTCTGGCAGCCAACAAGATCCCTGACCTGGTTAAGCCGGCCTTCAATCTTATCCCGGTAAATTGCCGGATGGTGCAGATATTCTTCCAGCTCCGGCAAGGCATTGGGGAAATACCGGCGGTAGGCGCTTTTTAAGCGATGCACGACAGCGGGATAGGGGTTAAGGTAGTCGATCAGAATTTCCCTGACGCCGGTTTTGTGGAGAGTTTGCAGCAGACTGTTCAGGCCTTCTTCCGTATCCGATAATCCCGGCAAAAGCGGGGCGATAAAAACCCACACAGGAATACCGGCCTGCATTAATTGCCGGGCCGCGGCCAGGCGCAAGTGCGGCGGAGAAGCACCGGGCTCTAGCACCCGGGCAATGTTTCGATCCATAGTGGTGATGGTAAACCCAACCTCACAAGCCCGCAGTCGGCGCAGAACCGGCAAGTCCCTCTGCACCAGGGCTGACTTGGTCAGAATATGAACCTCCAGAAGTTGATATTCAGCCAGTACCTCCAGGCTGGATCGTGTGATTTTATAGAGAGCCTCTGCCGGCTGATAGGCGTCGGTTACCGTACCAAGCAAAACCTTTCCTTCCGGCCGGGTCCGGCCGCCCAACCGCTTGGCCAGGACGGCGGGTAAATTTACTTTTACATCCAGGAATTCTCCCCACTTTTCCTGATGGCCGGTAAAACGGCACATAAAGGAAGCGTAACAATAAAGGCAGGCATGAGCGCAGCCTACATAAGGATTTATACAATATTCATAACCAGGGATTCCGGTCTTGTTCAAGGCAGACTTGCACAATATTTCCCGGGGTACGATCTTTACGGACACACGATATTCCTCTTTTCTCAGACAAACTCTCAATGAGCTTGTATTTCATCGGTTGAAATGCTTGTTTGTAAATTTATGTGTTTTAACTTGTTAATTAAAGAAACACAAACAACCGGATGGGACTTAATTTCACCATACCTGGCGGCAAAAGGCATAGACTCTAACTTGACGCTATATGCTGAGATGCTTTCAAATTGAATGAAGAGCTTTCTCCCCAATGGCATTATTAATTTGATGCTATTATTATTGTGAATTTCAACTTGGATATCTGGACTCAGATGAAAATAGACTGCCGCTTTGGACCCGCCCTTAAACCAATCGAAGATTGACAGGGGACTTAAATCCCGGCAGGTTTCGATAACCCGGCGGTGAATGTATTTAGTTCCGGGAAATTGCACCGCTGCGTCAAATATGATTGAACAGTTTTCCCCAGCCTCATAAAAAGATATATCCACAGTTTTCGCACTACTAAGCCATCTAAAAGTATTTAAAGGCCTGCTTTGGTCATGCTCATTTATAGTGGCTGTGTTGTGGTCCCGGGTGCTGCGAAAGTACCTGCGTAGCTCCGGTACTTTATTGTATTGATAGGTTCCTGAGTCAACAAAAATGCTCTCGCCCTGATGTGAATATTCAAAATGCAGCAGGTCAGCGTGGGCATGAAATTTGTGCGGCCCCGCTTTAACTATTAAGTAGCTGCTATCGCTATCCCAACCGGATCTCCAAACATAAAAGCCCCCTGTTGTAAAGAATTTCGAATTCCCTTCCTCGTGTGTCGATCCGGGATGAATACTGCTGCCGTTTAAAAATATAGCTTCCATCCCCTCCGGAAATACAACGCCATTATCATTATCACCTATATTAGGCCAGGCGCCGTCCGGCTTTCTAACCCACCTCAAAAAGGATAGCGCATGGCCCAGCCTTTCACGTATGCGTTGGTTACAGGGATGCCCAATTCTCTCCAAAAAGACATCAGCAAGCAGTAAAAGTTTAAGTGAAAATTGATGATAGTTTATCGATTGCTCAAAATTAACCCCGTCCGGATAAAATTGCTCTAATGCGAGCCATTCAAGTAACCCCCGGTAATTTAGCCAGTTTTCTTTACCAAACAAAATCCCCAGCAGTACCAGAGCCGTTACCTCACCCAACAAGTGGTTATTCGGAATGCAAGCCTTCGTATAGAACAAATATTTTTCCAAATGGACACCATGATGATGCAAATAACTTAGATATTTAGGCCAGAAATCATCATTTTGAGCTCCTGCAGGTCTGATCATCCAGTATGCCAAACACCAAGAAATAGCCCTAAGCGCTACTTCTAAGTTTGAACCCCAATTAATACCGCATTCAGGCGGGTTCTCCTCGAACCATGCCAGCAGATAATTATGAAACTCTTTTCCTGCCGCAAGCGCGTAACCATTATTTAGTTTCATAGCCAGTGCCAATAGTGGTAAAGATTGGTGGCGGTTAATCTCCCAGCAATACTTTGGATCAAACGGGAGTTCTTTTTGACAAATCTTCCACCATTTCTTAT
>JAQVGZ010000137.1 GCA_028696455.1 Desulfotomaculaceae bacterium
CGTCGGTCATCTGTTCTAGGCCGTCACCAGGTTCAGGAAGTGTCTCAATCCAGTCTAAGGCCATGTTTTCCTGCAAAGCAGCCAACGCCGCTACATATTTTGTCTCTCTTTTGTAGCGCCATATAAAAAACAGGAGAAAGGACAGAATAAATGAGGCGTTAAAATAAAGGAGAGAAGTCGATGTGACCTGGAAGCCTTGATCAAGTAGGATCAGAGCATCGGCAAAACCGAGTAAGCCGACAAACAGTAAAATCCAGCTTTTCCTTGCACCAACGTAACGAATAAACATGGCACGGTTCCTCCTTTTTAGTACAAGTTCTCTATAAAGTGATGGCCATATAACCGAGCCCTTTTTTTGTCACAATCGCGTCTGCCAAATCGATCGTCTCCAGCTTCTGCCGCAAACGGGTTATATTCGCAGTGAGGGTATTGTCGTTCACGAACTGCTCGTCCTCCCACAGCTTTCGTATCAAGTCATGGCGCGAGATAATGACATCGTTCGATCTCACAAGCGTGATCAGGATAAAAAATTCATTTTTTGTTAAATCCACTTCTTTCCCAGCGTTTCGAATGACACCTCGATTCAAATCAATCAAGGCACCGTTCCATTCAAGAATATTCGCTTGCTCTTCGCTATAAGCATAGGTCCTCCGGAGAATGGCTTGAATTTTAGCATAAAGCACGTCTGTATGAAACGGCTTCTGGATGAAGTCGTCCGCCCCCATGCTTAGCGCCATGACCATATCCATTGGATGATCGCGGGAGGAAAGAAAAACAATCGGTACTTTGGAAACAGCGCGAATCTCGCGACACCAATGAAAACCGTCAAATTTCGGGAGTGTGACATCCATGATGACAAGCTGAGGCTGCTGTTCAAGAAAGGAACGCATCACACTTTCAAAATCATCTGGTCTCGTGACCCGGAACGACCAAGCCTCTAGACCTTTCTTCAACGCAACAAACAAAGCATCATCATCTTCAACAACAAATATGTTTATCTTCATCGAGCTAGCCTCCTAGTGTCGCAAATTTGACTGTTGTAAATAAAATAATTTGAGGTAACAAAGAATTACTCCTCATTAATATATCACAAATTAATTTTTCACCTAGGGTGGGGATACGGAAACGATTCGAGGATTGAAGTGCCTCATTAATCGGATCAAAATGGGGCAGTTGTTTGGCCCGGCTTGCGCCGTTCCCAACAACTACCAAAAGGGGACAGTCCCTCGCTTGTTACCCTGACACGTTCTAAGCAGCTTGCTTTGATACCGGGCTATGGCCTAATTTGGATTATCGGCGCGGTGAGTATCTGGTGGTTTTTGCAACAACTGCAAGCCGCAGCGCGGAACCTGAAAGCAAAAGAAACCCGCAACCGTGCCATGGTGGAAGCAATCCCGGATATGCTTTTCCGCTACAGTCGGGAAGGTGTATATTTAGATGCTGAAATCAAGAGTGGTGCTCCAATACCTCACGGTAATATCATTGGGCAAAAGGTTACCAATGTATTACCTGCAGATATAGCTGAGACCCTGATGCAGGCTATTAAAAGAGCAATTTCCAGCGGTGAAATGCAGTCATGAGAACGGGTCTTTTTCTTTTATTTTTATTAGGAGTGGCCTCATCCATTGGTAGTTTAATTCCCCAGGGTGAGGCTGGCACCTTATATAAAGATCATTATGGGGAGTTAATGGGTAGTTTCATTCTGCTGTTGTCACTTAATAAGTTGTTTAGTTGTTGGTGGTTCATTGCGCTGGGTATAATTTTCGCGACAAGCCTTCTATTTTGTTCCTTTAAACGGATTAAAACCGTTAACAGCGTTCGAGGAATTGGTTCAGTATTACTGCACTTCAGTATGGTGGTTATTTTGGCAGGCTCTCTTGTTTCCGGTCTTATTAGCAACAGCGAATACATAGAACTGGGTACCGGCGAAGCAATAAATCTCGCCACCAAGGGTTTCCCGGAATATACCCTTAATGTTAAGGACTTTAAAATTGAGTATTATGATACCTTTGAACCAAAGCAATACATTAGCACGCTATCGTTATCAGGCAAAGAAAGTGAAGTAAACAGTGATATTAGTGTAAACCACCCGCTGAGAGCTGCAGGTTTTACCATCTATCAAAACAGTTATGGATGAAAGGTTAAGGGCAATATTAACATAGCCGGAGCAGAGAAGCAGTTTGACCTAATAAATGAGGATGTAATTAGTTTTGTGTAAATGGTTACAATTACCATAAGGAGATGACCATTTATGCAAAACTTGCAAGACAAAACTATCAAGGAACTAGCTAAGGATTGTCGAACTGTAGAAGACGTACACGAGATGCTCAAGGGCTTATTTAAAGACACTTTGCAGCAGATATTTGAAGCTGAAATGGATGACCACCTTGGCTATAAAAAGCACAGCGTAGAAGGCAATAACATCGGCAATAGTCGTAATGGCTATAGTAAGAAGACCGTCCAAACCAGGTTTGGCAAGACTGAAATTGATATTCCCAGGGACCGCAATGGCGAGTTTGAACCAAAGATTATCGGTAAGTACGAAAGAACCTCCAACCAACTGGAGGACCAAATTATCGCCATGTATGCCAAAGGTATGTCCACCCGGGATATCGAAGACCACATGCGAGATATGTACGGTATTGATGTATCTCCCACTATGGTGAGTAAAATAACCGATAAAGTCTTACCCGTGATTGCCGAATGGCAATCCAGACCGCTGGAGCGTGTATACCCCATTGTTTACCTTGACGCTATACACTTCAAGGTGCGTAAGGAGAACAGGATCATAAACAAAGCCGCCTACAGTGTATTAGGTATCAACACAACCGGTCACAAGGACATACTTGGTATCTGGATTGGGGAGAATGAAAGTGCTAGCTTTTGGCTTGGTGTATGCAATGACCTCAAAAATAGAGGGGTAGAAGACATCCTGATTGCCTGTAAAGACGGGCTTTCCGGGTTCTCCGAGGCTATAAACACCGTCTTCCCCCAAACAGAGATACAGCTATGTATTATACATCAGATTAGGAATTCACTAAAATATGTACCGTACAAACAGCAAAAGGAATTAGTCACGGACTTAAAGCAAGTATACCAGGCATTAACCCTGGAGGAAGCGGAGTTAGCATTTGACTTGTTCAAAGAAAAATGGGGTAAGAAACACCCAATCATAATACGTTCCTGGGAGAATAACTGGCTTGAATTAACAGCGTATTTCAAGTACCCGTTCGAAATACGTAAAATAATATACACAACAAACGTAATTGAAGGTTATCACCGTCAGTTACGGAAAGCAAGCAAAACCAAAACAGTTTACCCGGCAGACGATGCCCTAAAGAAAATCATTTACCTAGCGACGGTTGGCATATCAAAAAAATGGACTATGCCCGTTAGGGATTGGAAATCCTGTATCTCTCAATTTGCAATTCTTTTTGGTGAACGATTAAAAACCGAGCTAAGTTAAGCTAGCTAGCCATTTCAAGTTAGCCGGGCGGTAACCGACCGGCGGCACTTGACATGGAGCCTCTGGGCCTGTGTTTCCAGGAGCCCGAGCGGAGTCCACGCTTGCGCTTTGGCCTCCTGCCCAAACAGGCTAACACAGGCCCCACTCCATGTAAAGTGCCGCCTGGTTATTCTGAATAAAGTAGGTCTATATTTAATAGGGCACCAAACCATTTACACAGAATA
>JAQVGZ010000138.1 GCA_028696455.1 Desulfotomaculaceae bacterium
TGCATAATCCATTTTTGTTCTAGAGGATGATAATGCTAACCCATGATAAAGAGGGAACCCAATATTACCGGGTTCTCTCTGTGTTTGGCCGTTGTTCTTTATTGCAGTACAAATGAAAGAAGGTTGTTTAAAATAATATGGGTGTAAATAAAAAAACTGCGATTATTACCGGTTCTGGAAGTGGAATAGGCGCTGGAATTGCAAAAAAGCTGGCGCAAAATGGGGCTAACGTTGTCGTGCTGGACCTCAGCAAGCAAGGCGCTGAAGAAACAGCCAGGGACATAATTAATAACGGAGGCAAGGCAATTGCTGTTCAGGCTGATATTACCAGCTGGCCAGAAATAAACGCTGCAGTAGAAGAAACGTTACATGTGTTTGGTACGATAGATATTTTGGTAAATAACGCTGGAGCTATAAAGGACAGCTCAATTTTGAAAATGTCCGAACAGGACTGGGATCTCGTGCTCGACACATGTCTCAAGGGATCCTGGCACTGCTGCAAGGCAGTCCTGGGCTACATGCGGTCGCAAAACTTTGGTCGGGTGGTGAACATTACCTCCCGAGCGTGGCTGGGTAATCCGGGTCAGTCCAATTACTCTTCTGCTAAGGCCGGTATAGTGGGTCTAACGATGTCGTTGGCGCTGGAGTTTGCCAGCTATGGAATTACTGTGAATATAGTGGCTCCAGGCTTTATTGAAGCTCCTATGGCCCGGCGACTGCCGCTGGAAACTCAGCAAAAAGTAATCAACGCTCAGCCGATTAAGAGGCCGGGCAGGATAGAAGATGTTGCCAATGCAGTATTATTTTTTTGTGACGATGAAACCAATTACATTACCGGACAAATTTTATACGTCGACGGCGGACGCCACGTAGTGTAGCTTTTTTCCTTGACTTTTACTATTCAGTGTGGCAAAATTAAGCTTGTGAGTTAAGTACAGCTTGTTCTTCGGGATGTAGCTCAGTTTGGTAGAGCGCACGGTTCGGGACCGTGAGGTCGCACGTTCAAGTCGTGTCATCCCGACCAGTTTTACTGGATTCTGTTACCAAAGCTTATTAAATCTAATTGACATACTATAACATGTGATGTCGCTACAATGACGGTGGCGGCAGTTTTTATTTTTCAGACCACCACTTCAATGAGTTGGTGTTAGATATAGGTATAACAAAAAACTGTAAATCAACTTCATAATGAAAAAAGGAGTATATTTCACATACAAAAATATCTGGGTAGTTGTTTGGTATAGCCACCACATCTCTCAACATTTTCCAGGTATTATTCGGAATAAATGCGAAGATGCTCAGTTCTCTGTTAGGTCTTTGACAAAGACCTGCTGCTTACAATATTTTTGCGATAAATCTTTAAGATAATGAATCATATTATGCTTTATATCACCTTTTGGATTTTTACAATAATGGATGTATATTACATTGCCTTCCTTGTCATAAGAATAATGAAGGGTACTAACTATATTGCCAAGATTATCCCTATACAGTACCTTATTGTACTCCTGGTAATCATCACCTAGTATTAATTCAATATTCTTATAATTTTGCATATTTCATGCCTCCTAATTTAATTTGAAAGCGAAAAAGTTCGAACTAATATTTGGCTGTTTGACCATTAATCGCCTCCTCCATTAATTTTATTTATGTGTAAGCGGAGATTTGGGACAAGTTACCATCTATTACTATAATTTTATCACATTATTCAGACAAGTTCCATAGTAAGCAGATATAATATTATTAATTACCAAAATAAATTACCAAAATAAAATGGATAATTAATTTAATAAGATTAAGATTACTAAAAAAGTATATTATTTCAACTAATGTACGTTATAATAATGGTATTACTCTACAGGTAAGCGAGGTGTTAGACTGCGTAAGCCCGCATGTATTTAATAGAAAGAAACACAATAGACACCTCCATTTGCATGTTTTCTTCTCAAGCAGACATATACTGCTATTTATAGCCAAGGGAGAGTTTATACAATGAACTTTAAGAATGATTCTAACTGCCACACAGAGCAAAAGCTTCATACAGTTAGTGGCGAAGAAATACAAGAACCTTACTGCAGATTTTGCGATAAGGAGAAAAGAGGGGTCACGATTGCTGAAAAGGGAACCGTTTTTTGCCTAGAAGACTCTTACCCGGTTACAGCTGACCACTTATTGATTATTCCACACAGGCACACCCTGGACTATTTTACTATGACTGCCAGGGAGAGACGTGATGCAGAAGACCTGATCATTCAAATGAGAAATAAAATAACTCAAGAAGACCCTTCCGTTGTTGGCTTTAACGTAGGGGTAAACTGTGGACGGCCGGCAGGTCAGTCTATTATGCATGCCCATATTCATTTAATCCCCCGCAGGATAGGAGATACTCCATACCCCCGGGGCGGGGTTAGGGGGGTTATCCCCTGTTCCCGCCGTTATAAGCATGGATTGAAATAAAAATTAAAAAAGCTTCGCCTGAGTTGGCCCAGGTCAAGCATTAAAGAATAATACCTGAAAAAAAGCCTGGGGGCTTTAACGCACCAGGCTTTTTTTATTTGAATATTAAGTTGGCACTGTTATTATCAGAGTACCTTGCGCGCTCCCAGGTATCGTTTGCTGTAATAAGCATCGGAAAGTGAAGTGATGATTACTTTCCCTGCTCCAGAACTGGCATGAATAAACTGATTATTACCAATATAAATACCAACGTGAGACGCACCGCGCTGATATGTAGTGAAAAACACTAAATCTCCAACACTTGGCTTACTTACCTGAACCCCGGCTTGAAATTGCGCGGTAGATGTACGGGGCAAACCAACGCCCAGTTGCTTATAAATATAACTGGTAAACCCCGAACAGTCAAAGCCCCCTGGTGAAGAGCCAGCCCAGGCATAGCGGGTCCCGAGATATTTTCTCGCCAGAGAAACGACTGCATCACCTTTCCGGTTCAAGTTTGAGCCGCGGCTGACCGAGGAAGGGGCTGCGCTTGCGCCCTGCAACGCTTTGAGTGTCGCCGGGCCAACCACGCCATCAGCCTCTAGCCCACTGTCGGTTTGAAAATTAAGCAGTGCACTGCGGGTCAAAGGACCGAAATCACCGTCAAGGCCACCCTGGTAATACCCAATTGTCTTAAGCATAGTTTGCAGCCTTAGCACCTCGTCTGCGGACATTGTCGTTTCTGTTGAGGCGCTCCCACTGCCAGCGGTGGTGCTTGAAGACTTAAGGGCCTGTGCTGTTTGTTGACCGACAATACCATCTGCTTCCAGGCCACTGTCTCTTTGGAAGTTAATCACTGCACTGAAAGTCCCCGGGCCGAAAATCCCATCCACACCGCCAGAATAGTAACCAAGTTGCTGCAATTGTGCTTGCAGCTGAAGTACTTCATTACCGTTTGCGCCCTGCTGAAGAAGTACTTGCTTTGCATAAGCATTTGTTGCCGGTACAGTCATAGTCAGCATAAGGGAAATAACTAATCCTAATATAATATTTTTTCTATTTTTTCTCATACAACCTCCTTCGATGGTATTTATATACCCTTAAACAAAAATCTCTAGCAAAATATTTAAAAATTCTCTTGCCCTTTTTAAAAAAAGGTTTTTAGACCCTCCTTCCTGAAACAAATTGTCAAACTAAATTGTCTAACTAAATAATATCTTTCGACAAAGGTAAGGAAAATCCTTCAT
>JAQVGZ010000007.1 GCA_028696455.1 Desulfotomaculaceae bacterium
TTCGGCATCCTGGCCCCCATGGCCAATTTCGGCTTGCCGGGCAAATGCCTGCAGCCGGATCTGGAAAACAGCAACCTCGTTGTAGTCTGGGGTGCCAACCCGCTAAAAGACTCGGCGCCGGAATTTTTTAAAAAACTGCTCAAAAGCCCTCAAAAAAATGTCAGGCTTATCGATATTGACCAGATGCGCCGCGGTATTGCCGGCCGGGCCGACCGGTGGGTGGCCGTCCGCCCGGGCACTGACGGTGCTCTGATCCTTGGTTTAATCCACGTGATTGTCAACGCAAAATTATATGATCAGGAATTTGTGCAGCACTGGACAGTGGGTTTTGCAGATCTGTGCGCCTATGTACAGCAATACCCGCCGGAAAAAGTGGAGCGGATCACCCGAGTGCCGGCGACGACCGTAGTGGCCCTAGCCAGGGAGATTGCTACAACCAAAGGTGTGGGCCTGTATGCCTATACGGACCTGGAGTCCTCCAACAGCGGGGTGCAAAATATCCGGGCGCTCTATATCCTGTGGGCCATCACCGGCAATATCGACGTCCCGGGCGGGCTGTACATTACCCCGGCGCCGCCCTCTCTTTTCCAACGGGAAAAATATGAGCAACCAGGCGGGGTTCGGGCGATCGGCGCCGCGGAGTACCCGCTGTTTAACGAACTGACCGGCTGCGCCCATTATATGGAACTGCCCAAGGCGGTTCTGACCGGCAAGCCCTATCCCATAAAAGGAGTTTTGATTAACGGCTCATCCACGCTTACCGCCTACCCGCAGCCGGAGATTTTCGAGGAGGCATACCGCCACCTGGATTTCATGCTGGTGATGGACCTATTTATGACCAGGGACGCCCTTTTTGCCGATGTGGTGCTGCCCTCGGCCACCGCCTATGAAATAAATTCGTACCAGCGCTATCCAGACTATGTGCGCCTGCGCCGGCGCGTAATCGAGCCGGTAGGGCAGGCCCGGAACAACATCTTGATCATGGCTGAGCTGGCCAAGCGGCTTGGCTATGGCCACCTGTACCCTCAGAGCGAAAAGGAAGTGATCGAGCAGGCGTTTGCCGGTGACCCCGCGCTGCTGGAAGAATTAAAGCGGAGCCCCGACGGGGTCAGGTTGCCTGTCTCGCCGCGTCAGTATAAGAAGTATGAGCTAGGTTTAATCCGCCCTGACGGCAGGCCCGGCTTTCCCACCCCCTCAGGCAAGGTGGAAATAGCGTCGAGCCTGATGGCCAGGCACGGCTACGATGCCCTGCCGGTTTATCTGGACCCGCTGGAAGGTCCCCTACAGGACCCGGCGCTTTTTGCAGAGTACCCGCTGGTCATGCATACTGGAGCAAAGCTGAAATCCAGCTTCCGCTCCCAGCACCTGAACGTTCCCGGGTTGCTCAGCCTGCAGGACAAGCCGCTGGTGCTGATTAACCCCCAAGATGCGGCAGAGCGGGGGATTAACTCCGGTGACAAAGTCAATGTTCGCACCAAGAGGGGAAGCGTTGCTTTTTACGCCGCCGTTTCCAATGATGTGCTCCCCGGCCAGGTCGAGGTGAACATGGGAGGCGGCAATCCTACCCAGGCCGAAGCCTGGCGGCAGGCTAACGTAAATATCCTGTCGGACTTTAACAATCGGGACCCTGTTTCCGGGTTTCCGATCTTTAAGGTGCTGCTCTGCCAGGTTGAAAAATAGGCAAATCATAGTTAGATGAATGGTGTTTACCATAACTTTTTGATCGTATCAGGGGGTAGGGATAATCCTGCCCCTGAATTTTTATAGTAACAGCAGCGAGTTTTGAAAAACGGTTTTGGGGCTGGTTTCTTTGCCAATAGAGTTGTTGTATAATGTCTAACATGGAATTAGAGTCGGAAGGGGAGACAAGAATGGTGGAAAAAATTCAAATGCAGGCGCCGTTAGTCGAGATGGACGGCGACGAAATGACCAGGGTGATCTGGCAGTATATCAAAGACATTTTATTAATGCCTTACATAGACTTAAAAACAGTGTACTATGATCTGGGACTGAAAAAAAGAGATGAATCTGATGATCGGATTACAATAGAAGCGGCGGAGGCTACCAAAAAGTACGGGGTGGCGGTCAAATGCGCCACGATTACGCCCAATGCCCAGCGAGTCAAGGAATATAGCCTGAAGCAAATGTGGAAAAGCCCCAACGGGACGATCCGGGCTATTTTGGACGGGACGGTTTTTCGTGCGCCCATAATTGTAAAAAATATCAAGCCCTTTGTAAGAACGTGGGAAAAACCGATTACGATCGCCCGGCATGCTTACGGTGATATTTACAAGGGTGTGGAAATGAAGGTCGCCACCGGCGGGAAGGCGGAAATTGTTTTCACGGGTGAGGACGGGCAACAAGTGCGGGAGGCTATCCACGAATTTGCCGGCCCCGGCATGATCATGGCCATGCACAACCTGGACCGGTCTATCGCCAGTTTTGCCCGGTCTTGCTTCAACTACGCGCTGGACCAAAAGCAGGACCTGTGGTTTGCCACCAAGGACACGATCTCCAAAAAATACGATCATAATTTTAAAGATATTTTTCAAGATCTATTTACCGCCGAGTATCAGGAAAAGTTTTCCGAGGCGGGCATCGAGTACTTTTACACGCTGATTGATGACGCTGTGGCCCGGGTCATTCGCAGTTCTGGCGGGTTTATTTGGGCCTGCAAAAACTACGATGGCGACGTGATGTCGGATCTGGTGGCCACCGCCTTTGGCAGCCTGGCCATGATGACCTCGGTGCTGGTGTCACCCGACGGCTTTTACGAATTCGAGGCGGCCCACGGCACGGTGACCAGGCACTATTATCAGTATCAAAAGGGTGAAGAAACTTCCACTAACCCGGTGGCCACCTTATTTGCCTGGACCGGGGCCTTACGCAAAAGAGGCGAAATGGACGGCGCCGGCCGCCTGGTGCAATATGCCGATGCCCTCGAAAAAGCCGCCATTGCCACTATCGAAGCCGGGATCTTGACCAAAGATCTGGCCTTACTTGCAACAGGCGACAAGAAAGTAGTCACCACCCGGGAGTTCCTGGAGACAGTCAAGGCCCGCTTGGAGGCAAGTTTACGTGAACAGGTATAACTTTAATTTCAAAATAAACAGAGGCAGAAGATCTTCTCTTCTGCCTCTGCTGCAAGCTTGACTATTAGCCGAGGATGGCCTGTAAGTCCGCTTCCGGGGTGCTAATGGGTTTGATGTTGAATTTATCTACCAAAATGTTCAGCACATTTGGAGAAATAAACGCTGGTAGAGTGGGGCCGAGATAGATGTCCTTGATCCCTAATGACAGCAGCGTCAGCAGGACGCAAACCGCCTTCTGTTCGTACCACGAGAGGACCAGCGTCAGGGGCAGTTCGTTGACCCCGCAGTTGAACGCGCCGGCTAGCGCCACCGCTACTTGAATGGCGGAATAAGCGTCATTGCACTGTCCCATATCCATCAGGCGCGGCAGCCCGCCGATTTCCCCGATGTTGAGGTCATTAAAGCGGTATTTGCCGCAGCCCAGGGTGAGCACAACCGTGTCCGAGGGCGTCTTTTTCACAAAGTCAGTGTAGTAGCTTCTGCCTGACCTGGCGCCGTCGCAGCCGCCCACCAGGAAGAAATGTTTGATCGCGCCGGCCTTGACGGCGTCAATTACCTGGTCGGCCACGCCCAGCACGGTGTGGTGGGCAAACCCGGTCATCAGCTCGGAGCCGCCGTTGATCCCGGTTAGGTTTTGGTCTTCAGCCCATCCGCCCAGTTCCAGCGCCTTATTGATTACCGGGGTGAAATCCTTGACCCAGTTTTTCCCTTTAATGTGGATGACACCCGGGTAGCCGACCGCGTCGGTGGTAAAGATCCGGTCGGAGTAAGACGGCCGGGGCGGCATCAGGCAGTTAGTGGTGTAGAGTACCGCGCCGGGTATATTGTCAAATTCTTGGCGCTGGTTCTGCCAGGCCGTACCGAAATTGCCTTTCAAGTGCGCATATTGCTTTAGCTCCGGGTAGCCGTGGGCCGGCAGCATTTCTCCGTGAGTGTAAATGTTGATGCCCTTACCCTCAGTCTGCTCCAGGAGTTGTTTTAAGTCATGCAGATCGTGGCCGGTGACCACAATGAACGGTCCTTTGGCAATTGTTGTTGGCACTTTAACCGGAACAGGATGCCCGTAAGTTACGGTGTTGGCCTGGTCGAGCAGGGCCATGCATTTGAGGTTAACCTGCCCAAACTCCATGAGGAGGTCCAGCCATTCTGCGGGTGTATGCTCTTCTCCGATAGCGCGCAGGCCCTGGTAGAACCAGGCGGTCACTTCATCATCGGTAAAGCCCAGTACGGAGGCGTGCCAGGCATAAGCAGCCATGCCGCGGATCCCGAAAAGAAGGGTGGATCGAAGAGATACCACGTCCGGGTCACCCTGCCAAAGGTCATTGATGTCCAAGTCGGCGGCGCCGCCTAATGCTTCTTTTTTAGCCTGGGCAAGGTTCTTGAGCTCGTCAATACGGCTTCCGTCGAAATTAACGTTGGTGATTGCCGCAAAAAGACCCTGCATCATCAGTTTGTCCGTATCCTGATCCGGGTTTTTGCCTAGTGCGGCACGGGCCAGACCGACCAGCGCACAGGTCAACTCGTCTAGCTTGGCGGCGATATCCGGCTGTTTGCCGCATACGCCTACTTTGGTGCATCCTTTGCCCCCGACGGTTTGCTCACATTGAAAACAAAACATAGTGTGTACCTCCTTAATATTTTTTTGAACTTTTCATATTGTTAAACTAATTTTTCCACTGTCATCCTTAGCAAGCTTTTCACCGTTAATTACTGGCCGGCGTCATTCTGTAAAGTTATTTTAATCTATTAAAAATATAAATACGGTAACCGTAGTTACCAAAGAGCAGGTGGGTGAAAATGTTTACAAAGTGGGTGAAAGTTTTTTCCCAGTGCGCATTATTTAAAGGCATCAGCCCGGAAAATTTGGGCCTTGTGTTTGGATGCCTACAACCTAAGCTACAAAATTATAAAAAGAATGAGTACGTAACCATTACCGGTGACGATTTCACCGGTATCGGGATAGTGCTGGCCGGTGAGGTGGTAGTGTCCAAAGAAAATACAGCCGGAAACCGGATTATTATGGCGGTAAATAGTCCAGGCGAATTATTCGGCGAGATAGCAGCGTTTTCAGGGGAAGGAGTATGGCCGGTCACAGTAGAGGCCCGGGAAGCCTGTACGGTTATGTTCTTGCAGGCGGGGAAGATCGTCGGGAGTTGTGAAAGATCCTGTGTAAGCCACCAGCAGCTAATTGTGAACATGCTCCATATCTTTTCGGATAAAGCCCGCCTGCTGCACCGGAAGGTAGAATACCTGGCGATTAAGAGTTTGCGTGGAAAAATTAGCGTTTTTCTTTTAGAACACTATCAAAAAACCGGTCAAAACACCTTGGTAATGCCCTTGAACCGGAATGAGCTGGCGGATTTCTTGAACGTTGCCCGCCCGGCTCTTTCACGCGAGTTGAGCCGGTTGAGGAATGAAGGGGTTATAGATTTTCAAAGGGATGCGATAAAGATTAAGTCGGTAGACACCTTGAAAAGTATCGCCGGTCTGGAGGATTATTCCGTAGGCTTGTTTGTGCTGGAAAAAAGGAAATGACCATGCCGTTTCACCGGGTTGGCAAACGGCACGCCTGTCCGGCAGCACGCCGTTTGCTTGTTCCGTTTTAAAAGTTTATGGTAGCTTGTCATATCGGTAGGTAATATTTCATTACTTTTCTTTTTGTGATAAGATCAATCTACCATAATGGCAATATATCTACAATCAGAGACAGAGTGGTGGTAATGACACTAGGCCGGCGTCTGAAAACTGCGCGAGAAAAAAAGGGGCTGACCCAGGCGGAACTGGGTCGGCTGCTCGGTGTAACCGATGCCACCGTTGCGAAAAAAATTTGCGCAGCCCCGATCCTTCCACGCTCAAAAAATTAGCCGTCATACTGGAAACCTCCGCTGATTACCTGCTTAACCATGATCAAAAGCAGCCCAACGACCTGGAGCATCTTTAGCCGGAAGGAGTTAAGGTCTTGCGCCGGGCCCACGACAAGCTAACTCCCGCCGAGCGCCAAAGTATGTTAAGGCTGATCAATGCCTATGTGAAAGAGTCCAAGCTTGAGGCCAAGAAGGGTAAGAAGTAGCTTCGCCAGAGCCCAGGCCCAGAAATATTTACGAGAGAGCGGGTTAAGCGGCCCACCCGTTAATGTGATTGAACTAATTGAAAGACATGGCCAGGTCATTTGGCATAAGGACGCCGGCAACGGGTTTACCGTGTATCACGAAAAGCAGGGCGCCTACCGTGTATTTATTGACCCAGACACAATCCGGGGCCACGGGAAGCCTGAGGATGACCCACCTGAAGTACGATCCTGCCTCTCTCCGGAAAACCCGGTATGCTCCGGCACACTCCCAACAGTTTATCTGCAAAACGGATCGCATTCTCTATGCTATCTCTTGCCATATATTCCATTATATCCTGGATATCCATGAGCTATATTTTATGTAATAAGAAGGAATGCCTCTTCTGATGTGGTATTATTTAGATAAAAATATCAAGGAGGGGTACTTATGAAAAAAGTATTGTCGCTTGCACTTATCCTGGCCTTTATGGCTTCCTGCCTGTTATTGTCCGGCTGCTCAAGCGAAAAGGAAGAGGGCAGCCCGGCTAGTGGCCAGCAGACCACCGGCGCCGGTACTGGCAGTGAAGAATCATTGGCCGACATATTTGCCAAAAACAAAAACGTGGAAGGGGTTTCCTACGATTACACGATTACTGCACAGGGACAAACGATGAGCGGGAAAATATGGGTCAGTGGTGAAAAAGTTAAAACCGAAACCGCTGTGGACGGAAAGAAGATCATATCCCTCATCGATAGCAATGCTTTACTAACCTATTTCCCCGATGAAAACAGGGCGATGAAAATGGCATTGGGGCAGCAAACTGATGAACCCTCCAATAACGCCCTGGAATACGGTGAGGATATAAACACCGCTCCGGACAAATATAAAGTGCTGGAAAGAACAGTTTATGACGGGGTTATGTGCCGGATTGTGTCGGTTACCGGCGCTGACAGCAAAGAGGCAATGAAAATGTGGGTGCGGGAAGATTACGGTTTCCCGGTCCGTGTGGAAACAGTTGAGGCGAACGGCGGCAAGACGGTTTTAGAGTATAAGAATGTAATCATCGGTAAGCAGCCGGCAGAAATATTCCAGCTACCGGCCGGGGTGCAGGTCACTGATGCCGGCGATATGCTCGAGGGTTTGAAATAATGGTGAAAACTATCTTAAGGCTGGCCCTCCTGGGGGCTAGCCTGCTTTCGGTTGTTTTTGGCGCCAGCCGCGGTGAGGTGCAGGAAGTCTTACAGACAGCGATTAACCTCTGCCTGGAGTGCATCGGCATTGGCTGATTTAAAGCGGAAAGTGGTCCAGTTTGCCTCAGCCATTATATTTAATAGCTATGTTAAGGGGTTTGCCAAGGGCACTATTTACCGTGGAAACCTCAAGCAAATCTGCTTGCCGGTGCTGAACTGCTATTCCTGCCCGGGTGCCATCGGCTCCTGCCCGATCGGGTCGCTGCAGGCTGTGGCAGCCGGGATCACCTACCAGTTTTCTTTCTACGTGGCCGGTTTTCTGGCCCTGGTGGGGCTGGTTGGCGGGAGGATGGTCTGTGGTTGGCTGTGCCCCTTCGGCCTGGTGCAGGACCTGCTCTACCGGGTCCCGTCGTTCAAAAGGTCACTGCCGCTATGGACTCGTTGCTTTAAGTATGCCGTGCTGGTTTTCCTGGTGCTGCTGCTGCCGGTGCTGGCCTTCGATCAGTTTGGCCTTGGCGCCCCAACCTTTTGTAAGTGGCTCTGCCCGGCAGGCACACTGGAGGCCGCCCTGCCCCTGGCCATGGCCAACGAGGGGATCAGGGGCGCGCTGGGGGGGCTCTTTTACTGGCGCTTTAGCTGGCTGTTGCTGATCCTGCTTTTCTGTATAATATTTAAAAGGGCGTTTTGTCTGATCCTGTGCCCCCTAGGGGCTGTCTATTCCCTGTTCAACCGGATCAGTCTTTTTAGCATCCGGCTTGACCAAAAGCTGTGCACCCGGTGCGGCCGCTGTGTTGCAGCCTGCCACCTCAGGCTGCCGGAGGTGGCAGGCCTAAATCACCCGGAGTGCATCCGCTGCCTCAAGTGTGTCAAACAGTGCCCCACCGGCGCCATGAACTGGCAGATCGAGGTGTCGGACAAGAAGGAGGAGAATATATATGCATAAGCTCGTAGCCAGGATCTTGGTCCTGGTTGTGCTTATATTCATGCTGGCCGGTTGCTTAGGCAATAAAAACCAGGAAACTAATCAGATTTCCGGTCAACCTGGTGACGCAGAGCAGGCGTCGATGAACCAGCAGGGGGCGCAGCAGGCGCCAGGGACAGGGGGAGACGCACAGGCGGCTAATCAGCAGACATCGGATCCGTTGCGGCCGGCTATACAGCAGCAGGCTCCACCCACAGGCCAGGCCGGAGCCAATGGGCCGGCGCCAGCGCCGCAACAGTCTCAAGCAGCCCCAAAGGCATCAGGAAACGATTCTGGTAAAGCTTTCGCCCCGGTAGTGCCGAAGAATTATTCCCTGAGTGTAGGCGGCTATTTTCCGCCGTTCATACTGACCGGCCTAGACGGGAAGCAGTATAGCTCGGCGAGTGTTTTTGGCGCCAATAAAGTGACCCTAATTAATTGCTGGGCTACTTTTTGCGGCCCCTGTATCCGGGAAATGCCGGATTTAGAGAGGCTGAGGCAGGATTACCAGGACCTGGGGCTAGGCGTCATCGGCATTGTTCTGGATGCCGATAAGGCGCAGCAAGCCAAGACAATGGCAGCCCGTCTGGGCACCGGCTACCCCCACCTGCTGGATAACGGCAGCTTCGGGCAATATATCTACGCCGTCCCCCAAACGTACCTGGTCGACAGCGAAGGAAGAATAGTGCGGGCTGTCACCGGCGCTAACAACCTGCAATTTTTCAGTGGTTTGGTTGAACCCTACCTGAAGTAGGAAAGTGTACCTTAATATTCAAAGCAAGCCCGATTTCCCGGGCGACAGCGCTCATTTGGGCCGGTTCCGGGGCGGTTAAATTAATCGGACTCTTGATCCCTGCGGTTTCGATAATCAACCTGGGCATTCTGGTCAAGTCCCGGATATGGACCCAGGAAAGCCACTGCTTGCCGGAGCCTAGTGGACTGCCGGCAAAGAAGTAATAAGGCATGAGCATGAGCTTTAAGGCGCCTTCATGGCCCAACACCACCCCGGGCCGGGCGTTGACGACACTGGTCGTTTCGCTTTGTGCCCGGCAGGCTTCCCTTTCCCAGGCCTGACATACCTGGGCTAGAAAGTTATCACCAGGGGCGGCAGATTCCGTTAGCTCCCCGTCTTGCCGTAGGCCATAATAGCCGGTGGCGGAGGCGTTCACCAATAAGTAATTCATTCGGGCTACCCTCCTTTTTAATACTGCACATTCACCGGAATTCCCCTGGCAAATTCTTTATCGAAGTCCATCCTAGAAGCTACCCCCTCGGGCTAAACCCACCGGGTCCGTTTACCGTTATTTCGCTCCTGCATGTTATCCTGCACACCGAGTGAGCACTGCTCACTTTGCGGGCTGGAAAATTCCCTAAATATTAATTTTTTGGGTAGTTTTTTTTTGTTACACAGAACCTCTTTTTTTAAGTTGTGCCTGTTGCGTTAAGCGGTCGACCTTAAAATAAGCAGCTGGAAGTCAGGCTCTTTGCCTCATCTGTGCCGCGCTGCCAGCGCGTACGCCGGGCATTGACGCACCCTGCCCCATGAAAGCCATGAACGGGAGTATAATGGCCTGCTGCTTAGGACAAATTATGAAAAACAGATAGGGAGGGCAAGTTATGCCGGAACAACACCCGTTAGAGGGATTAATGAAGTCAGCTATGCAGAGCATCAGGGAAATGGTGGATGTTAATACAGTGGTGGGCGACCCCGTGGAAACACCTGACGGTACAGTAATCATTCCTGTTTCCCGTGTTGCCTGTGGCTTTGTAGCCGGCGGAGGAAATTTTGATGCTGGTCAAAAGGACAGTCAAAGTGTTGGGGAAGCAGCAGTGCCTGCCTTTGGTGGTGGCAGCGGTGGTGGTGTTTCAGTTAAGCCAATTGGCTTTTTAGTTGTTGGAAACGGGCAGGTACGCTTACTGCCCGTGGATGGCAATATGGTGGCTGACCGGTTAATTGATCTGGCGCCGCAGTTCTTAGCCCAATTGCAGTCGCTTTTCGGCAAGGGAGAAGGTCAAACGCCGGGCAATGTTAATCTGTCAGTACAGCCATCTCCGCAAACGTCTACATAGCACCAGTTTATAAAAATTGCATGGGTTGTTTAAACCCATGCCCCTCTTTTTTATATAATTATTTGATTAATAGGATGCTTGATAATTTCTTAAGAAAAATAATATTTCACGAGTAAGCAGGAAGTTGTTGCCTTTATCCCGAAAAGAAGGTGGCAAAAGAAATACTGGAGGAGAAACTTTTTTGGAGGACAGAATATACTGGTTGGGATGGCAGTTCCTCATGCCCGGATCGGGTAAGCGGTTATGGACACTGGTCGAATATTTTGGGTCGCCTAGAGCGGCATGGGAAGCTTCTGCAAGAGAATTAGCCCGTGCGCCTGGGATTGGCGCAGAGGGCCCGGATAACTTGGCCCAGCGCAGGGCCAATCTGGATTTAGATAATCTAGTCGTAGAATTGGAAGCATCGGGTATTTCCTTTACGTGTCACAACGAGCCTGGTTATCCTGAAAAATTACTTTCAATTTACGATCCGCCGCCAGTAATATTTGTCCGTGGCCGATTAGAAGCCAGGGATAGTTTGGCCGTGGCGATGGTGGGCTCGCGAAAGCCATCCCCTTATGGCCAACTGGTCGCCGAGAGATTAGCTAAAGATCTGGCCGCAGTTGAGGTAACTGTAATCAGTGGTATGGCCAGGGGCATTGATACCGTAGCTCATAAAGGGGCGTTGGCAGCTAATGGCAGGACCCTGGCCGTAATGGGAAGCGGCCTGGATGTAGTCTATCCGAGGGAAAACAAAAGGTTAATGGAACAGATAATTGCCAACGGCGCAGTGATCAGTGAATTTCCTCCCGGTTCGCCTCCGGAAGCCTGGCATTTTCCCGCCCGTAACCGGATTATCAGTGGGCTGGCGCTGGCAACGGTAGTTGTAGAGGCCGGTGAGCGAAGCGGCGCTCTGATTACGGCGGATTTTGCCCTGGAACAGGGACGCGATGTAATGGCAGTACCGGGTAATATAGTAAATCCCTTAAGTCGGGGGCCACACCGCCTGATTAAGCAAGGGGCAAAGCTGGTTGAAGACGCCGATGATATTCTCGACGAATTGGGATTGAAAAAACTCTTTAGACCCAATCAGATGGGCGATGGGGGCTCTGTAAAAATGAGCGCTGATGAGGAAGCGCTTTACCAGTTATTGGAGCTAGATCCTGTTTCACTGGATGAGTTGATCGTCAAATCCGGGCTTACGTCCCAAAAAGTTATGACTGCCTTGATGTACTTGGAGATAAAGGGATTCGTCAGGCAAATGCCGGGCAAGTCTTACACCCGTACCGGTCGAAACTTATTCTAAAAAAAGCTTAAGGGATAGATATCAGGAGAATATGCTATAATATGTGGCAATGAAAGACGGGCAGTAAATGAGGTGTTGGTATTGTCTAAAACGTTAGTAATTGTTGAATCGCCTGCAAAAGCAAAAACTATTAGTAAATTTCTCGGAAAGAAATATGTAGTTAAAGCTTCCCTGGGACATGTCCGTGACCTGCCCAAAAGCCAGTTTGGAGTGGATATTCAGAACGGGTTTTGCCCAAAGTATATAACCATCCGCGGAAAAGGTGATACTATTAGGGAATTGAGGACGGCAGGGAAGAAAGCTGAACAGGTTTTAATTGCCTCCGACCCGGACCGGGAGGGGGAAGCCATAGCTTGGCATCTCCAGAATCTTTTGGATATATCGGATGATCAGCCTTGCCGTATTGAATTCCATGAGATAACTAAGCAGGCCATTCAAAATGCGGTAAAAAATCCCAGGGCTATAGATACCAACCGGGTTAATGCTCAGCAGGCCCGTCGAATTCTGGACAGGTTGGTTGGTTACAACCTGAGCCCCCTGTTATGGCGAAAAATAAAGAAGGGATTAAGCGCGGGTCGTGTGCAATCGGTGGCTGTCAGACTAATATGTGATCGTGAGGAAGAGATTCAGTCTTTCAGACCTGAAGAATATTGGACACTAACAGGTAGTTTTGTGAAAGTAGGATTCGCTCCCTTCGAGGGAAAGCTCTATAAATATAAGGGCAAAAAAATTAACATTGGCAGTGCGGAAAAAATACAGGAATTACTGGAGGGTCTAAAAGGCGCCCGTTACTCTGTAGCTAAAGTTATCCGCAGGGAAAAGAGCCGCAAGCCGGCGCCACCTTTTATTACCAGCACTCTTCAGCAGGAGGCCTCCCGGAAGTTGAATTTTACCACCAGGAAAACCATGCTAATCGTGCAGCAGCTTTATGAGGGGATTGACCTGGGCAAGGAGGGAACTACCGGACTGGTGTCTTATATCCGTACCGATTCTACCAGGGTATCTGAAACAGCCCGTGATGAAGCGAAAAAATATATTCGTGAGCGGTTAGGTGAGCAGTACGTTAGCAAGGTGCTAGCCAGGCCTTCCGGAAAGGGCAAAGTCCAAGATGCCCATGAGGCTATTCGTCCTACTTCGGTCTACCGCGAGCCGGATTCAGTTAAGGAGTATCTTACTAGTGATCAGTATAAATTATATAAGTTAATCTGGTCCCGTTTTATTGCCAGCATGATGAGTCCGGCTATTTTTGATACCACAAGTGTTGATATCAATGCCGGGGAATATCTGTTCCGGGCCACCGGCTCGGTTATCAAATTCCCCGGCTTTATGAAAGTATATACTGAAAGCAGGGATGATGGAGAAAAAGATGAAGAAAAACAGATCCCGGAATTAAACGAAGGGGATAGTTTAAAAGCACGCTCTCTTACTCCGAAACAGCACTTTACCCAACCACCACCCCGTTACACAGAAGCAACCCTCGTCAAAACCTTAGAGGAAAAAGGTATCGGCAGGCCGAGTACGTATGCTCCAATTGTTGGGACCATTATTAATAGGGGTTATGTGGTAAGGGACAAGAAACAACTTTATCCCACAGAACTCGGTACGATGGTGGTTGATTTGTTAAAAAAACACTTTCAAGATATCATAGGGATCGAATTTACCGCAGAAATGGAAGAAGAATTAGACAGTGTGGAAGAGGGGGTTCTGGACTGGGTGGAGGTCCTTAACCGGTTTTATATTCCTTTTAGTCAGACCCTACTCAAGGCGGACGAGGAGATCGGACATATCCAGACTGCTGATGAAGTCACTGAAGAAATCTGTGAACATTGTGGCCGCAACATGGTGATCAAAATGGGCCGCTATGGCAAATTTCTTGCCTGTCCGGGCTTTCCGGAATGCCGTAACACTAAACCCCTGCTAGAACCTACCGGTGTTAACTGCCCCCGTTGTGGGGGGGAGCTGGTTGCCCGCCGCAGTAAAAAGGGGAGAAAATTTTTTGGCTGCAGCAGTTACCCGGAATGTGATTTTGTAACTTGGGATCAGCCTTCTCAGACCAAGTGTCCTGAGTGTGGGGGCTTAATGTTAGAAAAGAAGGCCGGGAAAAAAATCAACCTTAGCTGTATTAATGAGGAATGCAGTCAAAAAAATGTTTTAACGGAAAATAAGGCGCGCCAGAGGCGCCCAACTTCCGGGAAAAGTAATGCAACAGGGAAAACATCGTCAAAATAAAGCAGTTCTTTTGTGTCATTCTCAACACAAGGTGTTTTTTAACTATTAGAATCAGGTGGAGGTTTAATGGCCGAGCGGCTTGTTGTTAAAATAATCGGGGCAGGTCTGGCAGGCGCTGAGGCGGCCTGGCAATTGGTTAATCGGGGCGTGATGGTTGAGCTATATGAAATGAGGCCTAAGTGTAAATCACCTGCCCACCATACAGGCGATTTCGCGGAGTTGGTTTGCAGCAACTCTTTGCGCGCCGCGGCTTTGGAAAACGCCGTTGGCCTGTTAAAAGAGGAAATGCGCCTGTTAGACTCATTGATTATGGCCTGTGCTGAGGAAACAAGGATACCGGCCGGTGGCGCCCTGGCGGTTGATCGTAATGCTTTTGCCCGTTTAATTACTGAGAAATTAGTAACACATCCGCTGGTAAAGGTGTTTCGCCAGGAGGTTACGCGCATACCTCAGGAAGGAGTTGTGATCCTGGCCACCGGACCGCTTACTTCCGAGTCCATGGCTAAAAGTATCAGAGAATTTACTGGAGAAAAATACTTATATTTTTACGATGCCGTTGCCCCTATTGTTACATATGAGTCCTTAAACTTAAAGAAAATATTCCGTTCTTCACGTTATGAAAAAGGTCAGCCTGACTATTTAAACTGCCCAATGGACCAGGGACAGTACGAAACTTTTTGGAATGCCCTGGTACAAGCGGATACTGCACCGCGCCATGAATTTGAGCAGGAGGCATACTTTGAAGGATGCATGCCAATAGAGGTGATGGCGGGGCGGGGTAACGAGACTCTTCTCTTCGGTCCGCTAAAACCTGTGGGTTTGACCGATCCAACAACGGGTAGAAGACCTTATGCGGTAGTACAATTGAGACAGGACAATATTGAAGGGACTTTATACAATCTGGTAGGATTCCAGACTAATTTGAAGTGGGATGAACAGCGCCGGGTGATTAAACTTATTCCCGGCCTGGAAGAAGCGGAATTTGCCCGGTTTGGGGTCATGCACCGGAACACTTACATAAATGCCCCTGCGTTATTAAATACTTTTTTTCAGAGTAAAAAGCGGGCAACACTTTTTTTTGCAGGCCAGGTAACTGGAGTTGAGGGGTATGTTGAATCAGCAGCTTCTGGCTTGATGGCGGGTATTAATGCTGCATTGCTGGCCGCCGGCAAAGATCCGGTCCAATTCCCGCGCGACAGTGCGCACGGATCACTGGCACACTACATTACCACAGCTAACCCGTCATGTTTTCAGCCAATGAACATAGCCTTCGGACTACTTCCCCTGTTAGATGTTAAAATAAAGAATAAAAAAGAACGGAAAAAAGTGATTGCGCAAAGAGCGCTGACTTCGATAAGGAAGTTCAAGGAACAATTAATATAGAGGACTGAACATGTACAGCTATATAGATAATTTTCTAATTTATCTAAAGACAGAAAAAAATGCTTCTCCAAAGACAATTGAAAGCTACCAGAAAGACTTGTTTTTAGGGCTGGATTTTTTCTCTGGTCAATTCGCGAAAGATGATCATGCGCTTGAGCCAGCTGACCTTGACCACCGGGTTTTCAGGCGCTACCTGGCTTTCTCGCAGGAGAAAGGACACTCCCGGGCTACTATGGCCAGGCGGCTTGCAGCATGGCGGTCATTTTATCGCTACCTGATACGTGAGGAAATAGTCACGAAAAACCCGGTGTCAAGGATTTCTAACCCCAGTCAGGAGAAGCGTTTGCCAGGATTTTTATACGAAGGAGAGGCGAAGCTCCTGGTGGAAGCGCCTGATTTGAGGAGTCCACTGGGGATACGGGACCGCGCGCTCCTTGAGACGCTATATGCCGGAGGACTGAGGATAAATGAGCTAGTATTATTGGATCAGGGGGACCTTGACCTGAATATGGGGTATGTCCGGGTTATTGGTAAAAGAGCCCGGGAGAGATTGGTTCCCCTTGGACGGGAGGCTGTAAAAGCATTAGTTAATTATTTGAAGGAGGCTCGCCCACGGTTATTGATGAAAACTATTTCAAACAAGCCCGGTATCACTTCAAATTTAGAAATAGGGTTTGCATCCAAACAGCCGGCTCCAGAGCTTGAACATGCAGTTTTCCTTAACCGTTGGGGAGGTAGGTTATCGGGGCGGGGTATTCGTAACATTATAAATAAATATGTGGAAAAGGTAAGTATAGGGAGAAAGATTAGCCCACATATGTTTCGCCATTCTTTCGCCACACATCTTTTAAACGCTGGCGCCGATCTGCGTTCTGTTCAGGAGTTGCTGGGCCATACTAGCCTTTCCAGTACGCAAATATATACACATATAACAGGTGAAAGATTAAAGCAGGCGTACCGGAAGGCACACCCGCGGGCGGAAGAATAATTATAATAAAGCGGTGAAGCGTAAAACCTTTACGAAATTATTCCAGGAGGAGCATCTATGTTTCATGCTACTACTATCGTTGCGGTAAAAAAAGATGGGGAAACCGCTATGGCCGGAGATGGCCAGGTTACTTTTGGGCAAAACACAATCATCAAAAAGAGCGCGCGGAAAATCAGAAGGCTTTACAAGAATCAAGTTGTTGCCGGTTTTGCTGGTTCTGTGGCTGATGCCTTCACCTTATTCGAAAAATTTGAGGGAAAACTGGAGGAGTATCATGGTAACTTGCAGCGGGCTGCTGTTGAGCTGGCGAAAGAATGGCGTACTGATAAAATATTGCGTCAACTCGAAGCTATGTTAATAGTGGCCGGCAAAGAAGACCTGCTGATTATATCCGGGAACGGTGAGATTATTGAGCCGGACGACGGTGTAGCTGCTATCGGCTCTGGTGGTCCCTATGCGCTGGCAGCGGCACGTGCTCTGAGCAAGCACACGCAAATGAGTGCGCATGATATCGTCCGTGAGTCGATGCTCATTGTTGCGGGGATCTGCGTTTATACTAATGATAATATTATAGTTGAAGGGGTATAACGTTAACAATAATTATAATATATTAATATTTTAAGTTATATCTGCACGCTGACTATTGAAATTGGAGGTTCTTAATTGTGGAGGAATTAACCCCGCGCCGTATTGTAGAAGAGCTTGATAAATATATTGTAGGGCAAAATAAGGCAAAAAGGGCGGTGGCAGTGGCTTTGCGAAACCGCTATCGCCGCAAAAGGCTGCCTGAGGAATTTATTGATGAAGTTATCCCAAAAAATATTTTGATGATCGGGCCGACTGGTGTTGGCAAGACTGAAATCGCTCGCCGCCTGGCCAAACTAGTCAAAGCCCCTTTTGTAAAAGTAGAAGCCACGAAATTTACTGAGGTAGGCTATGTCGGCAGAGATGTGGAGGGGATGATTCGGGACCTGGTGGAAACGGCGATCCGGATGATCAAGGAGGAGAAGTTGGCTGAAGTAGAGAACAAGGCGCAGGTGATTGCCGAGGAAAGAATAATTGAGCTGCTGGCTCCATATCCGGTGCAGGAGACATCACCACGCAACCCGCTGGAGATGATCTTTGGCGGTACAAAGCAACCGGAACAAGTTGATCTGAGCCGTGAGCAAAAGATGAAGCGAATTGATTTTGAAAGAGAAATGCTCAAGGAAAAGCTTTTAAAAGGGCAGCTGGAGAATGAGATTGTGGAGATTGAGGTGGAAGATAATAAGCCGCCGATGCTGGAGGTTTTTACCGGTTCGGGTATGGAGGAAATGGGGATTAATCTCCAGGATATGCTTGGGGGCTTTCTACCTAAGAAAAAGCGCAGCCGTAAAGTGACCGTGCGAGAAGCCAGGAAAATTCTTATTCTACAAGAAGCGCAAAAACTGATTGATATGGATGAAGTTACTTCTCAAGCGATCAAGCGAGTGGAGAATGACGGGATTGTCTTTTTAGATGAGATCGATAAAATCGCTGGCCGCGAGGGGTATGGTCCTGATGTTTCCAGGGGCGGAGTGCAAAGGGATATCTTGCCTATTGTGGAGGGATCAACTGTTATGACAAAATATGGTCCAGTAAAAACTGATCATATTTTGTTTATTGCTGCCGGGGCTTTTCACATTACTAAGCCCTCTGACCTGATTCCGGAACTTCAAGGCCGCTTTCCAATCCGTGTTGAACTTGAGAGCCTGACCTGTGAGGATTTTAAGCAAATTTTGACCGAGCCGAGAAACGCGTTGATCAAGCAGTATACTGAACTACTAGCGACGGAAGGGGTCTCGGTCAAATTTTCAAATAATTCGCTTGAAGAAATAGCGAAAATAGCGTATACTGTTAATGAGCAAACTGAGAATATTGGTGCGAGGCGATTACACACGATTCTTGAGAAACTGTTAGAAGATTTATCTTTTGAAGCACCTGATATTTCTGGTAAGACCGTTGAGATAAATCACGAGCACGTTATTGAGAAATTAGAGGAAGTAGTTAACAACAAGGATTTGAGTCGTTATATCTTGTAAGGGGGAAGTAACAACAGAATGCAGGCATTGCTAGGGAAAACTCGTGATATTAATAAATTAGTATTAAATTCGTTGGAGCACGATGTGGATTTTAATGTTGTGGCTAGTGTGCTTAGCAAGAATATAAATGCCAGTGTATATATTCTTGACGCTGAGGGGAAAGTATTGGGGTATTCTTATCTTGAGGACTGGACCTGTGATGTTATGAGGGAAATTGTTGAATATCATGGCGGGTTCCCTGAGGAATACAACAACAAATTAATGAGTATTAATGAGACTACTGCAAACATGAGCCAGAACGGTAATGATTGTGTTTTTGGGCAGAAGGAAGTTTGTCGCTTCAATAATAAAGTAACAACTATAATTCCTATTTGCGGGCCTGGTTACCGTGTCGGTACCATGCTCATGGCCAGGTATGGCGAAGAATTTAAGGATGAAGATCTTATTTTGGGCGAGTACAGCGTAACTTTAGTAGCAATGGCCATACTAAGGTCAAAGGCCAGAAAGGCGAAGGATGAGGCCCGTAAGCGGGCAACAGTTCAAGTAGCACTTGAAACATTGTCATTTTCCGAGCTAGATGCAATTCAACATATTTTTGAAGAGCTCGGGGGAGATGAAGGTTTGCTGGTAGCCAGTAAAATTGCCGACCGGGTAGGGATTACCAGGTCAGTTATTGTAAATGCTTTGCGCAAGTTTGAAAGCGCGGGAGTAATTGAATCAAAGTCCCTTGGAATGAAGGGCACGTATATCCACGTCCTTAATGATTACCTGCTTGATGAATTGGATAAACTCACAAAGTATAAAAAGATGCCAATTATGAAAGCTTAAATTTGTTGAGTATGTGAAGCCCTGGCTTGCGCCGGGGCTTTATTTATGGTAGAATACGGGTTAGCGTGAATCACACACGTTGCTGGATTTTTTGCAAAGGGTGCCTGTTACAGGTCTTGCTGGGGATGAAGGCAACGGAGGAAAAAACCACAGCGGAAGGAGGTGTTTATTAATGGGTGTTATTTCGATGAAGCAACTACTGGAGGCAGGGGTTCACTTCGGCCATCAAACCCGCCGCTGGAATCCTAAAATGGCTCCTTTTATCTTTACAGACCGTAATGGTATCTATATTATAGATTTGCAGAAGACTGTCAGGAAGGTAGAGGAAGCGTATAACTTTGTTAAACAGCTTTCTTCAGAAGGTGATTCTGTTCTTTTTGTTGGTACTAAAAAGCAAGCACAGGAATCAATACGGGAAGAAGCAGAACGGTGTGGTATGTTTTATGTGAATCAGCGCTGGCTGGGAGGTATGCTTACTAACTTCCAGACTATAAGACGCCGGATCGACCGTCTGCACGAGTTGGAGAAAATGGAAGCCAATGGTACTATGGAAGTGCTTCCCAAAAAAGAAGTTGCGGAATTATTACATGAAAAGGATAAACTTCAAAAGTTTTTGGGTGGTATCAAGGATATGCGGCGTCTTCCGGCGGCAATTTTTATTGTGGATCCGCGCAAGGAACGCATTGCTGTTGCTGAAGCACGAAAACTGGGCATTCCTATTGTTGCCATAGTAGATACCAATTGCGATCCCGATGAGGTTGACTATATTATACCAGGTAATGATGACGCCATACGGGCGGTTCGCCTTTTAACCGCAAAAATTGCGGAGGCTGTTCTGGAGGGCAAGCAAGGAGAACAACTTGCAGAATAAATTATGCTTTGGGCGGGGGATATCTATGAGGGAACCCCTGCCTTATTTCTTGCTTTTTTTTATCTTTAATTGACCTTTGATTGCGCTGGAGAAAACTTGGATATAATAATATAATATGAGAAGATGGCCTGCAAAGGAGGATATACAATATGTCTATATCGGCCAGTTTAGTTAAAGAACTTCGTGCGCGCACTGGCGCCGGGATGATGGATTGTAAGAAAGCTCTTAGTGAAACTAATGGAGATATTGAAAAAGCTGCTGACTTTCTTAGAGAAAAGGGATTGGCCGCCGCTGCCAAAAAGGCGGGGCGGATAGCGGCCGAAGGCCTTGTTGAATCTTACATTCATGGCGCCGGAAGAATTGGCGTGCTGGTTGAGGTGAACTGTGAAACCGATTTCGTGGCAAAGACTGATGAATTTAAAGCTCTCGTAAGAGATATTGCCATGCAGATTGCTGCTGCAAAGCCTGAGTATATCAGTAAAGAGGATGTTCCCGCAGAGGCGGTGGAAAAAGAGCGGGGAATTTTACGTGCCCAGGCGCTTAATGAAGGCAAACCAGAAAAGATTGTCGAAAAGATGGTAACAGGACGAATAGAAAAATACTATAAGGAAGTCTGTTTACTGGAGCAACCCTTTGTGAAGGATCCGGATATAACAGTAAATAAAATGTTGACAGAAAAGATCGCTAAAATTGGTGAGAATATAAAAATTAGGCGTTTTTCCCGTTTTGAGCTGGGAGAGGGGATTCAAAAAAGACAGAATGATTTAGCTGCCGAAGTTGAAGCGGCCACCCGAGGTGTAAGTAAATAATAATTCCTGGTAAGAGGATTTTGAGTGGATTTGTAGAAATACCATTGAGAAATTGGAGGTTTGCCTTACATGGTGGCTCCGAAATACTGGCGGGTGGTTCTTAAGCTGAGCGGGGAGGCCCTGGCCGGCTCTTTAGGGTATGGAATTGATCCAGATATGGTGAATACTATAGCCAGGCAGATAAAGGGTGTAATGGAATATAGAGTTCAACTGGCAGTTGTTGTAGGAGGAGGTAATATATGGCGTGGTATTGCCGGCAGCACTAAAGGAATGGACCGTGCTACAGCTGATTATATGGGGATGTTGGCTACAGTAATGAATTCACTGGCATTGCAGGACGCGTTGGAAAAACACGGGGTTGATACCCGTACCCAGACTGCTATTGAGATGAAAGAGGTGGCCGAGCCTTATATTCGGCGTCGGGCAATCAGGCATATGGAGAAGGATAGGGTAGTTATTTTTGCGGCAGGCACCGGAAATCCCTACTTTTCGACTGATACTGCTGCTGCTTTGCGGGCGGTTGAAATAGAGGCGCAGATTATTTTAATGGCCAAGCAAGTAGATGGTGTTTACGACTCTGATCCGCTTAAAAACCCGGACGCTAAAAAGTTTGACGAACTGACTTACATTGATATGCTGAACCGGGGACTCGGTGTTATGGATTCTACTGCGGCCAGTTTATGCATGGATAATAGAATCCCACTGATTGTTTTCGATTTAAACAATGAGGGCAATATTAAAAGAGCTATTTTCGGGGAAAAAATCGGAACGTATATCGGGGGTGACTTTAATGATTAAAGAGATCATTAATGATGCAGAAGGCAACATGAAAAAAACTGTTGATGTAATTAAGAAGGAGTTTGCCTCACTGCGGGCGGGGCGTGCAGTTCCTGCATTACTTGACAAGATTAGCGTTAATTATTATGGTGTGCCAACTCCTGTTAACCAACTTGCTAATATTTCAGTGCCTGAAGCCAGGTTGTTGGTAATTCAACCGTGGGACAAAGGGGTTTTGCACGAAATTGAGCGTGCGATAATGAAATCTGATCTAGGTATAACACCAACTAGCGACGGAGCAGTAATAAGACTTACCATACCCCAGCTTACTCAGGAACGGCGGACAGATTTAGTTAAGGTGGTCAGGAAAAAAGCTGAGGAAGGACGCGTGGCCGTACGGAACCTGCGTCGAGATACCAATGAAAAGCTTAAAGTTCAGCAAAAAGATGGTAAGATATCTGAAGACGAACTAAAGCGAAGCCAGGACGAGGTTCAGAAACTTACTGACCGTTATGTAAAAGAGATTGATGGGATTTTATCCACAAAAGAACAAGAGATCATGCAGGTATAGAACAGATGTGTCAATTACCTGATGTCATAGGTTTTTCCGTGGGAGATGCTATTGAGCATTGCCAGGCAATGGGTTATACTGTTAATATATTAGTTACTAGGCCAGTTAAGGAGATTTCGGGCGAGAAACTGCGCGTGGTGCGATTTAAGTTGGTTTCAAAAAATAAAGGGGAGTTAACCGTGGTTTATGAAGACACAAAGAAAGGAGGTGGATGATGGTGGCATATAAGATAACTGATGAATGTGTTGGTTGCGGCACTTGTAAAGATTCTTGCCCGAATGAAGCAATTATTGATGATGGTGATGTATGTAGGATTGAGTCGGATAAGTGTAAGGACTGCGGTGTATGCATTGATTCCTGCCCCACGGGAGCCATTATTGAAGAGTAGTGGAACAACCCCCTCACCTATTCGAGGGGGTTATTTATATATGCCCCGGGAGGACATAATTTAATGATCAAAGAAATCTTTGACTTCCTCTGGCGTAAAAAAAGGTCTAATCAGACGCCGGAAGCTCAGGAGTTACTAAAAGTCATAGATAAACAAAAATTGCCCAGACACATTGCTATCATCATGGATGGTAACGGCAGGTGGGCGCAGAGGCGGGGAATGCCTCGCGCATCCGGGCACCGTGCAGGAATTGAATCTCTAAGAGATGTGATCAAGCTTTGTTGCGAGCTGAATATTGATTTTCTAACAGTATACGCTTTTTCCACGGAAAACTGGAAAAGGCCCCAAGATGAAGTTAATATCCTAATGGGGCTGTTGGTCGAATACATAAATAAGGAAATAAACGAACTTCATCAAAACGGTGTGCGGATTAATCCAATTGGCAGATTGGAAGAATTACCGCGGCTAGCCCTAGATGCCCTGATCAAAGCTGTCGAGTTAACTCGAGATAATAAAAAGCTTGTACTTAACGTAGCTTTGAACTATGGCGGGCGGACAGAAATTATTGATGCTATCCGGGCTATCGCAGCAAATGTGGAAGCTGGATCTCTTAAGGCTGGCCAGATTGATGACAGGATGGTTTCTGAACATTTGTACACTGCTAACCAGCCTGATCCGGATTTACTAATCCGGCCTTCTGCTGATTTTCGGATAAGTAATTTTTTGCTGTGGCAGTTAGCCTACACCGAATTCTGGTTTACTTCTACCCTGTGGCCAGACTTCCGGCGCATCCATTTATTGCAGGCTCTGATTGATTTCCAGAAGCGGGAGCGCCGTTTCGGAGGGCTAATAGTGAGATAGAACAACCTGACAGGTTGGTGAAAATGTGCTATTACAAAGATTTTTAAGCGCCCTGGTGGGCATACCCCTAATTGTACTGGCCGTTTGGCATGGTGGCCTGCCGCTGCTGTTACTGATCGCATTGATTATCTTTTTTGGCTTAAGGGAAATGAATATAATGCTTTCCAATTTGGGATTGAAACCGTCGTTATGGCTAGCACTAGCAGGAGGTTTAATTTTAGTAGGTGGCGCATATCTTTATCATGATGGTTATCCGGGTCCGACTATTACAATAATATTGTTCCTTCAGCTGACCGCAACTGTGGCCTTATACCCGCGATACTCATTGCTAGATAGCGCAGGTACTCTAATGGGTACTCTCTATGTAGGGTTAATGAGCTACTTTTATCTGATTAGAACCTTGCCAGACGGCTGGATATGGCTTGTTTTTATGTTCGCTGGCACCTGGGCCTGTGATACCGCTGCTTACTTTTTAGGAAAAGCCTTTGGTAAGAGAAGGCTGGCCCCGGTATTAAGCCCCAAAAAAACGCTTGAAGGCGCCATTGGCGGCTTAATTGGCAGTCTATTTATTGCCTGTGTTTTTGCCCTTCTTTACCCTTTTTTATCTATTCCCAAATTGCTATTACTGGGGCTTTTGCTGGCTGTTGCCGCCGAGGTGGGTGATTTGCTCGAGTCAGCATTTAAAAGACAGGCTGGTGTTAAAGACTCAAGCACCTTAATACCTGGCCACGGCGGGATTCTCGACCGTTTTGACAGCGCCTTGTTTACAGCCCCTCTCGTGTATTATTACGTTAGACTGTTTATAATGGTTTGAGGAGACAATGAAAGTGCCAAGGAATTTAGTAAACATCTTATATGCAATCTTAGCCATTATCCTTGTTATTGCCGCTGTTAAATACATACTGCCTATATTGATGCCATTTATTATCGCCATCGTGTTTAGTGCCTTGATGGAACCGATAATCAGGATACTACAGCACAGGGTGAGAATTCCCCGTGGGATTTCTACTCTCGTAGCTATGGTTATTGTGTTTGGTGGGATTGGGATCGTTTTAACCGCGATTGTATTGCGTCTAGTTGCAGAGTTAATTCACCTTTCGGCTTCATTGCCCGGGGTCGTTACAGAACTCAGAGTGTATTATCAAGATCTAATCGAAAGGTTAACAGTTTTCTACGTAAGTCTTCCCCCGGGTGTTAACGCTTCCCTAGAGCAAAGTTTGAACAACCTTGCCACGGATCTCCAGGGTCTGATCACTAACTTTGTTAATTATATCCTGCAATTTATTTCATTTCTTCCCGGCACATTGACTGTTCTGTTGGTAATCGGCCTGGCCACTTACTTTTTTGCCAGGGACCGCAGTGTAATTGTTCAGTTGTTTTTGCGTATTACTCCAGAACCCTGGGGAGCGAAATCGATAGAGGTAATGCGTGCCATAACAGCTGCATTTGCCAACTATATTCGTGCACAGGCTATTTTGATCACTATTACTATATTATTAAGTATTTCAGGGCTGTCCTTAATTGGGGCAAATTACGCTGTAACCGTGGGCCTTCTGATTGGTTTTTTTGACCTTATCCCTGTTCTTGGCCCGGCAACCGTCTTCTTACCCTGGATAATCCTGTCCCTGGCCACAGGAGCTAGTGGTTTAGGAATAAAACTTGCTATTTTATATACGGTTTTGAGCATAGTAAGACAGATTTTTGAAACCAAGATTATATCCGCCAGCCTTGGATTGCACCCTCTGGCAACGCTAGTTTCAATGTATGCTGGTTTAAAAATAATAGGTGTTGCCGGTCTGGTTGCTGGTCCAATACTGCTTATTGCCATCCAGGCAACCTTAAAAGCGGGAGTATTAAATCTTAAGTTTAAATAATCAAGTGTTATTCAAGAAATAAAATACTATATATTTGGAGATTACTGTGAAAAAGGTAGTTGTTCTAGGTAGTACAGGCTCAATTGGCAAGCAAACATTGGAGGTAATTAACGGATTACCTGAAGAGTTTAAAATTGTTGGTCTAGCGGCAGGGGGAAACTGGCAGCTGTTGGCGGAGCAGATCAGGAAGTTCCGCCCTGGGGTTGCTGTTTTAGCTGGCGAGCAGGAACTTCACTTGCTTTGTGATGAGCTTGATTCTGTTGAAACCCCTGATTTAGCCTGGGGAAAGTCCGGTTTGGAGGATCTAGCCAGGTTGCCGCAGGCTGATATTGTTGTTGTAGCTGTAAGTGGGGCAACCGGGATTTACCCAACAATTGCAGCTGTTAGGGCAGGTAAGGATGTTGCACTGGCAAACAAGGAAACACTAGTTGCTGCCGGACATCTGGTCATGGACCTGGTCAACCAGAAAAAAACCGCACTCTTGCCTGTTGACAGCGAGCATTCAGCGATCTGGCAGTGCTTGACCGGCCATGATAAGAGTGCAGTTCAAAAAATCATACTCACTGCCTCCGGGGGGCCTTTCCGTAATTTGCGCATAGAGGAAATAGAAAAGGTAACGGTAGACATGGCGCTTTGTCACCCCAACTGGCAAATGGGGAATAAAATTACTATTGATTCTGCGACTTTGATGAACAAAGGTCTGGAAGTGATTGAAGCAAGATGGTTGTTTGGGGTAAGCTATGATCAGATAGATGTTGTTGTTCACCCGCAGAGTATTATTCATTCGGCCGTTGAGTTTTTGGACGGGTCGGTTATAGCCCAGATGGGGTTGCCGGATATGCGCCTGCCGATCCAGTATGCCCTGACTTATCCGGAGCGCCTGCCCGGAAATCGGCCCGGGTTAAAGCTCACCGGCCTGCAGAGTTTGACTTTTGAGGAACCGGATTTAAATAAGTTCCCCTCGTTAAGACTCGCTATTGACGCTGGTAAGGCTGGTGGTACTATGCCTGCAGTACTTAATGCCGCTAATGAGATTGCCGTTTCCTTGTTTTTGACAAGAAAGATTTCGTTTCGGGCGATACCGGCCTTGGTTAGTGAAGTAATGGAAAAACACCAGGTTATTAGCCGGCCCGGTCTTGAAGAAATTATGAAAGCTGACCGCTGGGCCAGAGAGACTGGGACTGAAATAAGTAAAAGTTTGATTTAGTTGCCCTTAAGAGAATTAACATTAGCGAGTTTAACGAACTATTCCAGGTGGTGTTTATAAGTGTTAACCTTAATCGCTTCAATATTTGTCTTTGGTCTGCTGATTATATTTCATGAACTTGGACACTTCACTGTGGCCAAATGGGTTGGTATTAAAGTACATGAATTCAGCCTGGGCCTCGGACCCAAGTTGTTCGGCATCCATAAGGGGGAGACCGTCTATAATTTGCGTGCCCTGCCCGTGGGTGGTTTTGTGCGCATGGCTGGGATGGATCCAGAAGAAGAGGCCGAAGAAGATACTGAGCGCGGCTTTAATAAGAAAACTGTAGGGCAGCGGGCAGCCGTCATTTTTGCCGGACCGCTAATGAATTTTATACTGGCCGTGGTTTTATTAGCGCTGGTTTTCTTGTTTCAAGGCGTACCAGTGAACACAACGAAGGTCCAGGAGGTTATACCTGGTTACCCTGCGGAAAGGGCTGGTATCGTTACGGGAGATAAAATAGTTGCTATAAACGGCCAGTATGCCGAAGCCTGGGAAAATTTAGTGGCCATGATTGGTGAGCGTCCTAATGAGCAAATTACTGTTACTGTAAAGCGGGGCGATGTTGAAAAGCAGTTTGACCTGACAACTGTTAGTGATGATCAGGACGGACGAGGCATGATCGGCATTGTGCCGGAACTCGGCTATCAGAAAACAGGGTTAGTATCCGCAGTAGCCATGGGATTTGATTGGACTGGCAGAGTTACCTTAATGATTATCGACTATATTCCAAAAATGATTGTCGGACAAGAGCCGGCAGATCTCGGAGGACCGGTGCGGGTAGTTGCTGAGATTGGTAAAGCAGCACAGGTTGGGGTCTTATTTCTCATTCAGCTGGCGGCCTTTTTGAGTATCAACCTGGGACTATTTAACTTGTTCCCAATCCCCGCCCTCGATGGCAGTCGGATCTTCTTTCTGGGTTGGGAAAAAGTATTTGGCCGGCCGGTAGACCCGGTTAAGGAAAATTACATACACATGATTGGCTTAGGGCTATTGTTGATGCTTATGGTGTTTATCACTTATAATGATATTATTCAAATATTTCTAACGCAACAGTCGGGGCAGCAATAATGAATAGAAGACAAACTAGACCGGTTTATTTAGGTAAATTGCAAATAGGTGGTGGCGCTCCGGTTAGTATTCAATCTATGACGAATACCGATACCAGGGATGTTGCTGCGACAATTTCTCAAATAAATGAGCTGGCAGACGCTGGTTGCGAAATCATTCGGGTAGCAGTGCCTGACCAGGAGGCAGTCGAGTCTTTACCAGCTATTTTAAAAGGGATAAGTATTCCATTAATTTCCGACATTCATTTTGATTATCGATTAGCGCTAGGCGCCCTCAGGGCAGGTGTGCATGGTCTGAGGATAAACCCCGGTAACATCGGCGGCAGGGAGCAGGTAGCGGCCGTAGTGTCGGCAGCTCAGGACTGTGGCGCCCCCATCCGTATTGGGGTAAACGCTGGTTCGCTGGAAAAAGAACTGCTTGAGCGGCACGGTGGGGTGTCCGCTGCCGCAATGGTGGAGAGCGCAATGCGCCACATTGATATCCTGGAGAAACTTCACTTTTATGATGTCAAGGTATCATTGAAAGCTTCCAACATTCCTTTAATGCTGGAAGCTTACCGCCTTCTGGCGGCTCGAGTGGACTATCCCTTCCACATTGGAGTAACCGAGGCAGGAACTAGACGCTCAGGGACAGTAAAGTCCGCGGTTGGGATTGGTATACTTTTAAATGAAGGAATAGGCGATACGATCAGAGTATCCTTGACCGGACACCCCCGTCATGAAATTATGGTTGGCTATGACATTCTTAAAGCTTTGGGAATTCGGCAGCGGGGCATTGAATTAATTTCCTGCCCGACCTGTGGACGAACACAAATAGACCTGATTAAAATTGCTGGACAGGTAGAAGAAAAGTTGCAGTACCTGGATAAGCCTATTAAGGTGGCTGTTATGGGCTGTGTGGTGAATGGCCCAGGTGAGGCCAGGGAGGCTGACGTCGGTATTGCTGGGGGAAAAGGGGCAGGTCTTATTTTCCGCAAAGGCAGGGTAATCCGGAAAGTGCCGGAAGATAAACTGGTGGAAGAATTACTTAAAGAAGTAGAATCTTTATAAAACATACTTTGGAGGAGTTTCATGCGAACAACAGAATTATTAGCTCCAACGTTAAGAGAAATACCGGCCGAGGCGGAAGTAATTAGCCATCAGCTTTTATTGCGGGCTGGTTTTATCCGCCGGGAAACAGCAGGGGTATACACTTATTTACCTTTGGCTATGCGCGTACTGAAAAAGATAAATCAGATTATTCGTGAGGAAATGGATCGTCAGGGTGGTCAGGAGTTGCTGATGCCGATCATCCAGCCGGCTGAACTCTGGCAGGAATCCGGCCGTTGGGACGTTTATGGTCCGGAGTTATTTCGCTTAAAAGACCGGCACAACCGGGAGTTTGCCCTGGGACCTACTCATGAAGAAATTATTACCGCTTTGGTCCGGAGTGAAGTTAGCTCTTATAAGCAACTCCCACTATTGCTTTACCAAATTCAGAATAAATACCGGGATGAGCGCCGGCCACGTTTTGGTTTGCTGCGCGGCCGGGAATTTATTATGAAAGATCTATATTCCTTTGACCGCGATTATGAAGGCTTGCAAATCAGCTACCAGAAAATGCATGAGGCCTATACACAAGTTTTCCGGCGGTGTGGGTTGCGCTTCCGGCCGGTGGAAGCCGATTCGGGAGCCATCGGTGGAAGTGACACGCACGAATTCATGGTGCTGGCCGATTCAGGGGAGGCTGTTGTGCTGTTCTGCAGGAAAGAAGGATGTGATTATGCCGCCAATGTAGAGAAAGCAGCGCAAGTTATTGTTGCTGCGGGGCACGGTGAAGAGCCAAAACTGCTGTCTGAGGTGTCTACTCCGGGCGTGCACACGGTGGAAGAGGTTTCTGCATTTTTGAATGTAACACCGCAAAAAATTATTAAGACGCTGCTTTATGAAACAGAGAAAGAAGTTGTAGCCGTGCTGGTCAGAGGTGACCGGGAGGTTAATGAGGTAAAGCTTGCAAACGCCCTGGGCTGTTTGCATTTAAAATTGTCTGGAGCGGATACAGTCCGTAGTGTCACCGGGGCGCAGGTTGGGTTTGCCGGACCGGTAAAGCTTAACGTTAAAATAGTAGCTGATCTGGAGGCTGCTACTATAGTCAATGCAGTTACCGGCGCCAACAAAGATGATACTCATTTGATCAATGTTAGCCCAGCTCGTGACTTTAGCATTGATATTGTCGCTGATGTTAGAATGGTACAGGCTGGTGAACCGTGTCCCCGCTGCGGAGAAGCGTTAATTGAGGCGAAAGGAATCGAAGTAGGTCAAATTTTTAAGCTTGGGGACAAGTACAGTAAAGCGCTGGGAGCCTTTTATCTCGATGAAAGTGGCCAGAGCCGGCCGGTTATTATGGGCTGTTACGGTATTGGCGTAACCCGGACGATGGCTGCAGCTATTGAGCAAAATAATGATAAGGACGGCATTATTTGGCCGGCTGCAATAGCTCCTTTCCAAGTTGTAGTAGTACCGATCAGTGTCAAGGAAGAACAACAAATGGCAGCAGCCGAAGACGTATATAACAGGCTTATTGCGGCCGGGATTGAAGCATTGCTTGATGACAGGCCAGAACGAGCGGGCGTCAAATTCAAGGATGCCGACCTGATTGGTTACCCTCTACGAGTTACAATCGGGGCAAAATCGTTGGGCAGTAAACAAGTTGAAGTCCGGGTGCGCAAGACTGGCGAAGTATTGATGATTCCTAATGATGAATTGGAAAACCGAATCGGGGAGCTCCTGGGTGGGCTGTAATGATTAATAAAATCTTGATCCTTTCAGTTACAGTTGGTACAGGACACATGCGGGCGGCCGAAGCCTTAAAGACAGCAGCAGGTTGTCTCTACCCTGAAGTCGAGGTTAGTATCCTTGATACTTTCCGCTATGCCAGTCCTTTGGTGGAAAAAGTAGTTCTGGGAACATATATGCAAATGCTAAAAAAGAGCCCGGCAGCGTATGGGTTTTTATACCGCCAGGCTGAACGGGGTCAACCATTATCCGGCCGGGGAAAGCTTGAGTTTAACCGGATTTTGAATATGTTCGCGGCGCCCAGGCTGGTTAAATATATAAGAGAATATAAACCAGATGTAATCGTGTGCACTCACCCCTTTCCACTGGCTGTTATCTCTTACATGAAAAAGAAAGGGCTTTTTACGGGGCTGGTTTTTGCCACGGTCACTGATTTTACAATTCATTCTTTTTGGGTTTTCCCGGAGGTGGACTATTATCTGGTTGGAGCGGAGCAATTGCTTCAAGAGTGTGAAGAATTTGGGATTAAACGGGATAAAGTACGGTTTACCGGGATACCGATAGATCCGGCCTTTTGTTCACCTGGCAATAAAAAAGAATTAAGGAGTAGGTTTGGGCTGGAGCCTGATCTCCCCCAGGTTTTGATTACGGGTGGCGGGCTGGGAATGGGATGCCTGGAAGCGGTAGTTAAGGCATTGAGCGAAGCCTCCTTTAATTGCCAGTTGCTGGTGGTTACTGGCACTAACACCATACTGAAAAAAAGACTGGAAGAGCTCTCATCTTCCTTATCCTGCCCCTTAGAGATATACGGTTATGTTAACAATATACACCAGCTTATGGCTGTAGCAGATTTGATGATTGGAAAAGCAGGCGGGCTTTCTTGTGCTGAGGCAATGGCGATAGGTCTGCCGATTCTGGTTATTGATCCACTGCCCGGCCAGGAGGAAAGAAATTCTGAATTCTTAGCTGTTATGGGAGCTGGGGTAAGGGTTAAAAAACGGGATTTGGCAGTTCAGGTGCAGGCCTATCTTGCAGACAGTGACCGATTGCAGGCCATGTCTCGTTCTGCTGCCGTCTTAGGCCGGCCAAAGGCAGCCTATGATATTATAAATATAATAGGCAATGCGCTAATAAATAAGTAAAGTGAAGTAATCTAAAAGTAGAACCCTTGTCAACAAATGTTTTTTATGTTATAGTACGTTTATCTAGTGGCAAGGGAAGATTTCTGGCTTTCCAAAGAGTGGGTAACACCCACTCTTTCGTATTCTCATGGATAACGATGGGTATGGAAATGTACATGGATTATAGGAGGGGGCCCAGTGGCAGGTAATCGGGTAGTGAAATCAGTTCAAAAAATTGCGTTGCCTATTGTTCAGGATGCTGGGATGGAGTTAGTTGATGTTGAGTTCGTAAAAGAAGGTGGCCGCTGGTTCTTGCGAATTTTTATGGATAAGCCAGGTGGAATCAATCACGAGGATTGCCAGTTCATTTCTGAAAAGCTGGACCGGTTGCTTGATGAAGTTGACGCGATATCACATTCATATATATTGGAAGTGTCTTCACCCGGTATTGAAAGGCCACTCAAAAGTTTATATGATTTTGACCGGTTTGAAGGTATGTTGGCTAATATTAGCACTTATACACCGGTTAACGGAAGGAAAAAGTTTCAATGTCGCCTTCTGGGTTCACGTGGAGCCGAAGTAGTAATTGATATAGAAGGAGTAGAACTTCTGATTCCTTTTGAGCAGATTGCGTCAGCACGACTGGCGGGGGATTTTAATTGTTCAGGGAGGAAGTAAAATGAATGTTGAATTTTTGGAAGCCCTGAAAGACCTGGAAAAAGAAAAGGGCATTGCATTAGATGTTTTACTGGAGGCAATAGAGGCAGCGTTGCTTTCAGCATATAAGCGTAATTTCGGCTCTTTACAGAATGCCCGGGTCCATATTGATCGTGAAACCGGGGACTTTAAGGTATACACTCAGCGCACAGTTGTTGCGCAGGTGGAAGATCTGCGCTTGGAAATATCAATTGAGGAAGCCCAGAAAATAAATCCCAGCTATGAGCTGAATGATATTGTGGAAGATGAGGTTACCCCGCGAAATTTTGGCCGGATTGCTGCTCAAACGGCTAAGCAAGTAGTAGTTCAGAGGATTCGTGAGGCAGAAAGAAATATAATTTATGAAGAGTTTATAAACCGTGAGGGTGACATAGTTACAGGCACCGTCCAACGATATGAGCAAAAAAACGTGTTAATTGAGTTGGGGAAAACTGAAGCTATATTAACACCCTCAGAACAGATGCCTGGCGAAGATTACCGTTTTGGTGAAAGAATTAAAGTATATATAATTGAGGTCAGAAAAACCACGAAGGGTCCTCAGATTTTGGTCTCCCGTACCCATCCCGGGTTGTTGAAACGTCTTTTTGAATTGGAAGTCCCTGAATTGTATGAGGGTATTGTAGAACTTAAGGCGATCACCCGTGAAGCTGGAGCCCGGTCAAAAATTGCTGTTTACTCGAAAGATGAGAATATTGATCCAGTCGGAGCCTGTGTCGGCCCGAAAGGGTTGAGGGTTCAAAATATTGTCAATGAGTTAAATGGTGAAAAAATTGACATTATTAAATGGAATTCTGACTCTTCCAAATTTGTTGCCAGTTCCTTAAGTCCGGCAAAAGTAGTGGCTGTTGAAATATGGGAAGAAGAAAAGGTGGCCAGGGTAATTGTCCCTGATTACCAGCTTTCCCTGGCGATTGGCAAAGAGGGACAAAATGCGCGCCTCGCGGCCAAGTTAACCGGTTGGAAGATTGATATTAAAAGCGAGTCGCAAATGGAAGAAATATATGCCCAGGAATATGGTGAAGTATACGAAAATATGGAATAGGATGGACAGGAGGTAATCCATGCCCAGGGTAAAGAAAATACCTCAGAGGATGTGTGTCGGTTGTCAGGAAATGAAGCCAAAAAAACAGCTAATTCGAGTAGTCCGTACACCTGAGGAAAAAATTGAATTAGACGATACCGGAAAACGTTCTGGTCGTGGTGCATACGTGTGTCCGGAAGAAGAATGTTTTATAAAAGCCTTAAAGGGAAAACGTCTAGAGAAAGCGCTGAAATGCCCAATACCTCCTGAAATTATTGATCATTTAAGGGAAAAGCTGATGAAATAGATGGCTATCGAACAAATTATTAGTATGGCGCAACGGGCTGGTAAGTTGGTTACCGGTAATTTTGCTCTTAAAGATGCCCTGGCAAAAAAAAGAGTGAAATTGTTAATTATAGCAGGAGACACTGCAGCTCGAACTTGGAGGGAATTATCAAGGATTGCTGGATCAAAAAATATTACAGTAATAACTTATAGCTCTAAGGTGGAGTTGGGCAGGTTAATCGGCAAGGCGCCCTGTTCCGCGGTTGCCCTCACGGATGAAGCCATGTCCCTGAGTATCCTTGGAGCTTTAAAAAGGGGTGATGTGAACAGTAGAAAACATAAATCATGGAGGTGATTATATGGTAAAAAAAAGGGTGCATGAAATTGCTAAGGAACTTAACATAGAAAGCAAGGAAATAATAAGCAAGTTAAGGGGTCTAGGGATTAATGTTAAGTCTCATATGAGTACACTGGAAGACAGTGAAATTCAAAATTTGCTGCAGCATTTCCGCCCTGTGGCCGAAAGATTGGACCCGATTAAGAAAGCGGTTTCTAAATTACCGGAGCTTAAGAAGGAGAACAAAATAGAGTCTGTAACGGTGGAACCTGGGAAACCCAAAAAAAACAGAGTACAAAACCCCGAAGCAGGAAAAGGGAAAGGCCAGCCAACTGGTTTCTCCGGTGGCCCAGGCATAGTTGACCGGGTGCCTTCACGGCCTCCCGATCGGCGTTTTGAAGAAAAGCCGAAGCAGGCGGAAAAATCACCGGCAAAAAGCCCTGGGGGACAGGTGAGAAACGATCAGGGTGCAAGGCCCCTGGCGATGGAAAGGCCAAACGGGCCCGAAACATCCAAAGGCAAGCCTCAGCAAGCCCGGTTTTCTAGCGGTAGGCCGGGAAATACACAGCAAGAACACATACAACGAGGAGAAGGCGGATCAGACCGGTTGCCCACTGAGCGTCCCAAGCAGGACCGCGGACGTCAAGGCCGACAGGTACAAGGCGCCAGGCCAGTTGAAAAGAGGCAGTTCGGGGCGCCCAGATCAGGAGGTCAGCAACAGGGGGCAGCAAGGCCATTCGGGCAGCAAAGTACAAGACCAGTTGGCTTGCAGGGAGCAGGGCCGGAAGGCCGGCAGGGGTCAAAACCAGGCAGTCCGCAGGGGGCAAGACCGGGTGGCCAGCAGCGTTCAAGACCGGGCAGCCCGCAAGGGGCAAGACCAAAACCTTTTGATCGGCCTCTTTATTCTAGCGCCGGCAAGGGGGCAAAAACGAAGCTAGATGCAACTGCCGTGAAACCGCAGGCACGGTCTGATGAAAAGGAACGCAAATTTAAGGATAAACCTAAAGTACAGGATAAGCCCAAACAGGCTAAACCGGGTGCGAACCGATCTAGCAAGGGTCGTTACGATAATAAGCGAGTTGTTAAAGGTGTTGGCTCAGATGAATCGCGGCTCAGGGCAGCAACCGGTGGAACCCGCAAAAAAGGAGCTGCCAAACCCAAGGAACGCCAACAAATAACCTTAGTTCAGCCAGTGGAGAAAAAGCCCATCGTGATTGGCGAATCTGTTTCAGTGCAAGAGTTGTCTCAGAGAATGCATAAAAACCCGGTTGAATTGATAAAGAAACTAATGCAAATGGGGGTTTTAGCGACCATTAACCAGGAGATTGATAGCGATACTGCAACCCTTCTGGCTGATGAGTACGGTTATGAAATAGAAGTAAAACTGCCGGTAGATATAGAGGCTGTGTTGATGCAGGAACCGGAGGAGGATGACCGCTTTCTGTCGCCAAGGCCTTGCATAGTCACTGTTATGGGCCATGTTGACCACGGCAAGACTTCCCTGCTGGACGCGATCAGGAAGACCAATGTCACTTCTACAGAGGCAGGCGGGATTACTCAGCATATTGGTGCCTATCAGGTTGAGCACGCCGGGAAGAAAATCACCTTTGTGGATACTCCGGGACATGAAGCTTTTACGGCTATGCGTGCGCGTGGCGCACAGGTCACTGATATTGCCATCTTAGTAGTAGCGGCTGAAGATGGAGTAATGCCTCAAACAGTTGAAGCGATTAATCACGCTAAAGAGGCCGAAGTTCCAATCATTGTAGCTATTAATAAAATAGATAAACCCACTGCCAACCCGGAAAAAGTCAAGCAAGAGCTTACAGAACATGGGCTAATACCCGAGGAGTGGGGCGGGGATACTATCTGTGTTAACGTTTCGGCTAAGAAACAAGAGGGTTTGAAAGACCTTTTAGAGATGATCCTGCTGGTATCAGAGATCAGGGAATTAAAAGCCAATTCGGATCGACTGGCCAGAGGAACTGTAATCGAAGCAGAGCTTGACAAGGGGCGCGGACCAGTGGCCACTGTGCTGGTCCAAAACGGTACATTAAAGATAGGAGACAACATTATAGCTGGATCCGTTGTCGGGCGGGTTCGTGCCATGATTGATGACAAAGGACGACGGATAAAGAAAGCCGGACCTTCAGCACCGGTAGAAGTACTTGGTTTTTCAGAAACACCGATGGCTGGCGACTTATTTATTGTTGTGGAGGATGAAAAGCTTGCTAGAAGCATTGTTTCACGCAGGCAGATAAAGAAACGGGAGGAAGAGTTAAAGTCTAACACCAGAGTATCCCTTGATGATTTGTTTAAACGGATCCAGGAAGGACAGATTAAGGAACTTAGTATTATTGTGAAGGCTGATGTGCAAGGTTCCGTTGAGGCTTTACGCCAGGCGCTGGAGCGACTAAATACCGGAGAGGTTAAAGTTGATATTATTCATGGCGGAGTGGGCGCTATTACTGAAACTGATATTATGTTAGCCTCAGCATCAAATGCGATCATTTTAGGTTTTAACGTGCGTCCGGATGTTAATGCCAGAAAAGCTGCGGAAAATGAAAAGGTAGACGTACGGTTGTACCGGGTAATTTATGAGGCTATTGAGGATGTAAAAGCAGCCATGAGTGGCTTGCTCGACCCTGATTATAAAGAAGTAAACCTGGGTAGGGCTGAGGTGAGAAAGATTTTTAAAGCCTCAAAAATCGGCACTATTGCAGGTTGCTACGTTTTAGAAGGAAAGATTGAAAAGGATGCTAAAGTAAGGGTTGTGCGAGATGGTATTGTAGTTCATGAAGGTAAACTCAATTCTTTAAAACGGTTCAAGGATGATGCTAAAGATGTCATGCAAGGTTATGAGTGTGGCCTTGCCCTGGAAAAATTTAACGAGATCCAAGAGGGAGATATTGTAGAGGCATTCACCTTCGAAGCCATTAAAAGAGAGCTTTCTTGAGTTGCAGGAGGGTAAGACTTAACCCTATGATTTATGAAAATTCAGGTCATTTAACCTCTAGTATAGGAGGTGTTGTTTATGTCCTTCCGTCCGGAACGGTTGGCTGAAGCCATTAAGAAGGAAATATCAGAGCTGTTGAGAGATGAGTTAAAAGACCCGCGGATTGGTTTTGTCAGTATCACGGCTGTTGAGGTTTCAAAAGACTTGCGCTATGCAGATATTTATGCCAGTGTTCTTGGCGAACCTGCCGAGCAGAAGGCATCTATCAAGGCGCTTACAGGAGCACAAGGCTTTATCCGAAATGAGCTAGGCCGGCGAATCCGGCTACGCTATACGCCAGAATTAACATTTAAGCTTGACCAATCAATTGACCGTGGCACTAAATTGATTAAACTTATGGAGGATGTCCGGGGGAAGGGTGACATTTCCGATGAATAGTCTTGAGGATATTGCCCGGGCTATCAAAAGTGCAGAGCGCATATTAATATGTGGCCATATCATGCCTGACGGTGACTCGCTGGGATCGGTGCTTGCCTTAGGTTCAGCTCTTGAGCAACTTGGTAAAAAAGTGATCATGGCTGGCCCCGACCCAGTTCCACAAATATACGAATTTTTGCCGAATAAGGAAAAATTTCGGGCGGGTAAACCACCAGAGAGTGCTTACGATACGCTAATTGTCTTAGATTGTTCGGTGCTAAAAAGGCTTGGCAGTGAATATTGTGATTTGCCCGAGCAGAACCACCTTACTGTTATTAATATTGATCATCATGCTGGTCCTGATTCCTTTGGCCATTACAGGTACATTGAGCCACAGGCAGCTGCAGTTGGAGAAATAGTTTTTGACTTGCTTGAATTTATGCAGATAGATATTACCTTAGAGATGGCAATTTGTTTGTATACGGCCATTGTGACAGATACCGGATCTTTTAGATATAATAGCACTACTTCTTCCACTCACAGGCGGGTAGCACGTTTGGTGGAACTTGGTGTGCCAGTATCCCGGATCAATGTGAACCTATATGAAGAAAAGCCACGAGCCTCCAATTTACTGTTGGGTGCAGCGTTAAATACACTCTCTTTCAGTAGTTGCGGCAAGGTGGCTTGGATGACGGTGACCCGTGATATGCTCCGGAAAGTGAGAGCTGAAGATGAGCATACAGAGGGGTTGGTAAATTATTCTAGGGGGATTAAAGGAGTTGAGGTGGGGCTTCTTTTTCATGAATTAGAAGGTGGCAAAATTAGAATAAGTTTTCGGTCCAAGGAATATGTTGACGTCATGTGCCTAGCTGCTTTGTTTGGCGGGGGAGGTCACTCCCGTGCCGCTGGTTGTGAAATTGCCGGCAACTTAAAAAAAATTCAGAATGAGGTCGTTGCTGCAGCAGTGAGTGCTGCCAAAGGAAAGGTTCTATGAACGGTATTATCAATGTATTGAAGCCGCCTGGGATGACCTCCCATGACGTTGTAGATTTCATCCGCGATACCTTAAATGTAAGTAAAGCGGGTCATACTGGGACACTTGATCCTGGAGCGGCAGGAGTGATGGTTATCTGTCTGGGACGGTCAACCCGCATAGCCCAGTTTATAACCAGCGCAGATAAGCAATACCGTGCCGAAATAACTTTCGGGGCTAATACCTCTACAGGGGACTCCTTTGGGGAAGTGATTGCCAGGTATGATGCTTCGGGGCTAACTGAATCAGCTGTCAGGACTGCTCTTAAGATTTTTACAGGTAGAATTGAGCAGGTACCGCCGATGGTATCCGCGTTAAAGTGGCATGGTAAGAAGCTTTATGAATTGGCCAGGGCCGGTCAGGTTGCTGAACGCAAGGCGCGGGTTGTGACCATTAATTCTCTTGAATATATTAAAGGCGACGGTTGGGGCACAACAAAACCAGTGGCGCTCCTGGACTTGACTTGTTCTAAGGGGACTTATGTCAGGACACTTTGTACAGATATCGGTAACTACCTTGGCTGTGGGGCCTGTATGTCTTTTTTAGTGCGAACAAGAGTAGGTGCTTTTAACATTTCAGAAGCTTATACCTTAGAAGATATCAAGGCTAACGCTAATGATATTTCCAGGATCATGGTTACTATGGAAAATGTGCTTGCTGAGCTGCCCCCGGTAAAAGTAAAATACAGCGCTGTGTCCGCGGTGAGTTCGGGTTCAAAACTTTATTTGCCGGGTATAGCTGAATTACCGAATGGTTTAGATGATGGAGTTATAGTGCGCTTACAAGGACCGGAGGGACTTTTAGCAGTAGCTAAGACTGCCCGGGATCCAGTGGACTCATCAAGGTGGATATTTAGACCGATTTGTGTACTAGTGTAAAAATAATTTGTTTAATAAACATCGGTAGTAGTATCTTAGAACTTATTATGTCCCGTTCTGGCAGGAGGTTTGCAAATTGTATATTTACCACCATTGGCAGGGACTTAGGCATAAACACAAAAAAATCGTAATCGGCCTGGGGAACTTTGATGGTTTACATATCGGACATCAAAAGCTTATTTCAGAAATTATGTTATTGTCTAAAGAAATAGGTGGTACACCGGCTGTATTTACTTTTTACCCCCATCCCCTGGCCGTACTTGCACCGGACAATTGTCCGCCAATGCTGTTATCTCAAGAAGAAAAACGCAGGTTATTCGAAAGTCTTGGGGTTGAAGTACTGTTATTGGTACCTTTTAATCTTGAGTTTGCCAGGTTTTCCCCTGAGGATTTCATACGTAATGTGCTAAATGAAGATTTAGGGGTCAGCGGGGTTGTTGTTGGCTACAACTTTACCTTCGGCTATCGTGGACAGGGGACTCCAGAATTGCTGGAAGAGCAATCAGCCAGGTACAATTACCAGGCAAGAGTGGTTTCACCGGTTGTGCTAAACGGGCAAGTGGTGAGCAGTTCTCTGGTTAGAGGGCTCTTAAGCAAAGGTAAAGTGGAAGAGGCAGCTAAATTTCTCGGATACTATCCATTTGTTGAAGGAGATGTTGTAACAGGGAAAAAGCGTGGGGGTGTACTTGGGTTTCCTACCGCCAATCTGGACATAAATAAAGAATTGTTGGTTCCCGCAAATGGGGTTTATGCTGTAAAGGTACATGTGGACGGTGAAACATATCTCGGAGTGGCTAATATAGGAGTTAAGCCTACGTTCCAGGGACAAATGAGAAATATTGAAGTCCATTTACTTGATTTTTATCAGGACCTCTATGGTAAAAAGATTAGGGTTAAGTTCACCAGGCGATTGAGGGAGGAAAGAAGATTTAATACAACTTCAGAACTGGTTAAACAAATTGAACAGGATATTATTCAGACCAGGCTTGCAGTAGACAGCCGGTGAATAAATAACAGTTCCATTTAATATAAATTTATAGGCAACATTTACATAAGCACTGGTATATGCTACAATTAACGCGTTAAACGTCCCGTATTTACTAAGGAGGCGTTAATTATGAGTGTCCCAAAATTCGACTCTCCTGAGGAGGAAATAAAAAAGTGGCTCAATTATATCGCTCTTATTTGTTTGAGCGAGGAATTTCAGTCATTGAAGATGGAGTTGGAAGTCCTTTATCAAAAGTCGGATATGGAGAATTTTCGTTTAGCAGCCTTTCAGGATGCTCTGTATGCTTTTCTTTCCCAGGAGGAAGACGAGCGGATGTACCAATCCAAAGCATATTAGAGAGCTAGCTGATGAAGGTGATCATTACTGAACATGCCCGCAAGCGTTTACGGGACATGCGGCAGGATAAAATCTCCATTTCTGACATCATAAGCGCTGCTAGTGGTATACCCGGACGAATACCAACTGCTACTCGATTTCGAGGTTTCGTGGCCAAACCAGGACGGGTTTTTGATATTGTTGCCAAAGATATACCAGATGGTCGTCTGGTAATTACTATAATTGGGAAATAAAAGTCCCAAGAGAACTACGGGCTAGGTAACACGTTTCTCCAGCGGTTGACTTGGCCGGTAGCGATTCAGAAAAAGGAGGTGGGTTAAATGGCAATGACTAGTGAAAATAAGCAGGAGATTATTTCTAATTACAAGCTTCATGAAAATGACACTGGTTCTCCTGAAGTTCAAGTGGCAATACTAACGGAAAGGATAAACAACCTTACTGAACATTTAAAGCTTCATAAAGGTGATCACCATTCACGCAGAGGCTTGTTGATGATGGTTGGACAAAGAAGGGCTTTGCTTAACTATCTGCGTGACCGTCATTTTGATCGATATCGTTCACTCATTGGAAAACTCGGTTTAAGAAAGTAAGTAATGATACAGAAGCGGGTGTAATGCCCGCTTCTTTGTCGCATATCCAAGTAATTATGTATTTTATTCTGTCTTGAAAGGATATAATATTAAAAATGTCGAATTAATATTTATTTGCTAAATATTTCTTTTCTGCATCGGAGGTATTTTTTTTAATGTTAAATAACCCTGTATTGAAAAAAGAGATTATCATCGGTGGCCGTCCGATGATTCTGGAAACTGGAAAATTGGCCAAGCAGGCAGGTGGTTCTGTATTTGTCCGCTATGGAGATACAGCAGTGCTGGTAGTTGCAACAATGTCCGCCCAGGCCAGAGCGGGTATAGACTTTTTTCCGCTCACAGTTGACTATGAGGAAAGGTTTTACGCTGTTGGAAAGATTCCCGGGGGTTTTATAAAAAGGGAAAGCCGACCTAGCGAAAAGGCCGTTCTATCAGGACGTTTAATCGATCGGCCAATCAGACCTCTATTTCCTAAGGAGATGCGTAATGAAGTACAGGTAATCGCCACAATTATGTCAGTTGACCAGGATCACGCACCGGAAATCGCGGCAATGATCGGGGCCTCTGCAGCATTACATATATCTGAAATCCCTTTGCAATATCCTATAGCGGGTGTAATCGTTGGTCGTGTGGAAGGGCAGATGGTGATCAATCCGACTCTGTCTCAGGTTGAAAAGAGTGATTTGCATCTAGTGGTTGCCGGAACCAGGGAGGCAGTGATGATGGTAGAGGCAGGGGCCGGAGAGGTTCCTGAAGCAGCTGTACTGGAGGCTATTTCTTACGGGCATAATGTTGTGAAAGAGATTGTAGATTTTATCGATGATTTTCGTGAGGAAGCCATAGTGATAGGACTGGCTAAGGAAAAAATTATCCCTGCTGTCGACGACCCAGATCCACTAATAATAGAGACTATGTCTGCAGTGGTGGAAGATAAGCTGGTAACTGCGCTGCAACAATGCGTTGAAGAAAAACTTTCTAAACAAGAGCGTGAATCATTTATAGATGGGATTAAGGAGGAGTTGACGCAGCAGTTTATCGAAACTTTTCCCGAAGAAGAAAGCTCAATCAAAAAAGTTATTGACAGTATCGAGAAAAAAATCATTCGTCGAATGATTGCAGTTGAGCAAGTACGTATCGATGGGCGTGGTATTACGGAGGTTAGGCCGATCTCTATTGAGGTAGGGGTTCTGCCGCGTCCCCATGGCTCTGGGTTGTTCACCAGGGGGCAAACTCAGATCCTGTCAGCAGTAACCCTGGGGACGATTTCTGATGAGCAAATTTTGGACGGGCTTGGAGTGGAAGAGTCAAAACGTTTCATGCATCATTACAATTTCCCTCCGTTCAGCGTTGGGGAGACCAGGCCGATCAGGGGTCCGGGCAGGCGAGAAATAGGTCACGGTGCGCTGGCAGAAAGGGCGCTGTCTGCAGTTATCCCCTCCGAGGAAGAGTTTCCCTATACTATCCGCCTGGTATCAGAAGCACTTGAATCAAATGGGTCAACCTCTATGGGCAGTGTTTGCGGCAGTTGCCTGGCATTAATGGATGCCGGTGTTCCTATTAAGGCCCCGGTTGCCGGGGTGGCTATGGGCTTAATCAAAGAGGATGAGCATATTACTGTGCTTACTGACATCCAGGGGCTTGAAGACCACCTGGGTGATATGGACTTTAAAGTGGCAGGGACAAAAAATGGTATAACGGCCTTGCAAATGGATATAAAAATTGCTGGTATTGGCAGGGAAATTTTCGAGCGAGCTCTAGCTCAGGCTTATGAAGGCCGTATGCATATCCTGGATAAGATGCTTGAAGTTATCCCTACTCCCAGGGCGGAGCTTTCGCCACATGCGCCTCGTATAATTCATACCACAATTGATCCTGACAAAATACGCGACGTTATCGGCCCAGGTGGTAAGATTATTAAAAAAATTGTTGAGGAAACTGGTGCTGATATTGACATTGAGGACGACGGCAGGGTATTTATTGCTGCTATTGATCAGGAAAAAGGTAAACTTGCCTTGCAAATTATAGAAAATCTAACTAAAGAAATCAAAGCTGGCGAAATCTATAACGGGAGGGTAACCAAAGTTACAGACTTTGGCTGCTTCGTAGAAATTATACCAGGTGTACTTGGCTTAACAGGTAAGGAAGGACTCGTTCATATTTCCCAACTTGAACACCACCGGGTAAATAAAGTAGAAGATGTTGTTAAGGAAGGAGATTTGATTATAGTAAAAACTATTGGATATGATAATCAGGGTCGCTTGAAACTATCTCGGAAAGATGCAATACCTGTGCCTGAGAGAAAGACAAAGGAACAATTCGACCGGCCTCGCGAGCGGGGTGCACGTCCATCAAGGCGACGTGAGAATGGCCGTTAGAAGTGCTAACCTGCCTCTACCCTAAAGGCAGGTAGAGCAAAACCCTTACGGTGTGTATCTTTAACGATGTTAGCTATATTGGAATGTTACTTCTTATTAATACAAATTCTAGATAATACCTCAAATAAGAGGTGTTTTTGTTTGGTTTAATCCTCCTGGTTACTACATAATGATTTGTAATATGTTATGAGATTAAATAATTGCTATGGTAAATGGGAAACCTTTATTGATATAATGCTGGTGTTCATATTTTCCATGTAATTAAAGGAATTAAAATACGTATCAACGAATAAGTTTGAGGATTGCATTTGGAGGAGGTTCCGTTTATGTTTCAAAAGGTTACCCTATCCAACGATTTACACATTCTTACAGAAAAGGTTCCCCATGTTCGCTCTGTGGCTTTAGGTTTTTGGGTAGATGTAGGTTCTCGTGATGAAGTACCTGAAAACAACGGTGTTTCACATTTTATTGAACACTTGCTATTTAAAGGAACCCAAAAACGGTCAGCCAAGCAAATTGCCGAAACCCTTGATGCGGTGGGCGGGCAGTTAAATGCATTTACCACCAAAGAGTATACGTGTTTTTATGCCCGGGTTCTGGATGAGCATTTTGACCTGGCCTTTGACCTTTTAAACGATATGCTATTTGGCTCAAACTTTGCTACCAATGATATTGACCGTGAGAGAAATGTAATTATCGAGGAAATAAAAATGTACGAAGATGCCCCTGATGAACTCGTGCATGACGTTTTTGCCGGTTCAATGTGGCAGGGACATGCGCTTGGACGTCCGATTATTGGAACCGCCGAGGTAATTGCACAGATTCCCAGGGAAAAAATAATTGAATTTTATCAAACGCACTACAACCCTGGTAACTTGGTTGTAACGGTGGCCGGTAATATTGAGCATGAAGCAGTCATATGTAAACTTCGCCCGGTCCTGGAGGCAAGGAAAGGGAGCAGACCCGTCCGTTCGATGTTAGCTCCGCTGCCAAAGCGGGATATTGTATGTCGGAGTAAAGACACCGAACAGGTGCATTTATGTTTAGGAACACCGGGGCTAAGTCTTGATAATAAAAAGTCTTATACCTTTCAGATCATCAACACGGTGCTGGGAGGGGGGCTAAGTTCGAGGTTGTTTCAGGAAATCAGGGAACAGCGCGGTTTGGTTTATTCAGTCTATTCCTACCACAGCTCATACCATGACACCGGTCTTTTCTGTATATATGCCGGCTTAAGCAAACAAAATGTAGATGAGGCCCTTAGTCTTATTTTTAAGCAAATAAATGATATTCGGAAGAATAGCATAACACCCGAGGAATTGCAAAGGGCAAAGGACCAGTTAAAAGGTAATTTATTATTGAGCCTGGAAAGTGTGAGCACCAGGATGAGCCGGTTGGGTAAATCTCAACTCTATCTTGGTAAGATTGTCCAACCGGAGGAAGTCGTGGAGAAATTAAACAAGGTGACAATTGAGGATGTTCGGGAGTTATCTTTGGAAATGCTGGACCCAGTTAATTTTTCTCTGGCTACAATCGGTCCCTGGGAGGATTGTGGCAACCTGGTGAAAGCGCTTGGGAATTTAAAAGCGCTTTAGTTAATCTCGATTTGGTGGATGGTGTTTTATTTTTTTAGAGGAGTAGACATGAGTTTTTCTATTAGAGTTAAAGTTAAAATAATTTCTAAAGAAATTGGTTCCACGATCCCTTTCCCAGGCTATGCCACGTCAGGTTCAGCGGGGCTGGATTTACCGGCTTGCATTGATGAACCTCTAGTTATGTCACGCGGCAGAAAAGCACACATTCCAACCGGTATTGCCATCGAAATACCTTCCAGGTATATTGCCGGGCTAATTTTGCCAAGAAGTGGCCTGGCTTCAAGGTACGGCATCACACTGGCTAACGCTGTTGGCGTCATTGATAGTGACTATAAAGGTGAAATTAAAGTTGCTATCCATAATCAAAGCAACCAGGACTATATAATTAAACCTGGGGAACGAATCGCCCAACTTGTTTTTTTACCTGTTTATGAAGCAGTTTTTGAACAGGTGGAGGAACTTGAGGAAACCGGACGTGGTGTCGGTGGATTTGGTTCTACGGGAAAAATTTAGGATTGTTTTAATATTTTATATCATAATTGCGGCATGTCCCTAATAAATTAATTATGGAGGTGGGACAATGTCTAGCAATTTAATTATCTGGATAATTGTATTACTATTGGTGATGCTATCGCTAAAAGAAAGAATTTTTCTCCAACGCTACAGGGAAAAAAATTGGGAAGTCATCGGTGAAAGTAAGTCAAGCCCTCTCTCTAAGGCCCTGGGAAATCTAATTGGGGTAGCTGGGGGAATTTATCTATCACTAGTATTGCTTTGCACTTTTCTGGAATTACAGCTTCCCATCAGGGTTCAAATGTGGCATTTTAGTGTAGAGCCACTGGCAACCATATCGTTTATTCTGGCTGTAGCTCAACCTTATTTTCAGAAAGTTGTCATGATCTGGAGAAGAATATAGAATGGGGGTGGCTTTAATTGAGGATGTCTGATCTTATAGGTAAGGAAATAGTTAACATATATAATGGAGCCCGTCTAGGAGTAGTTGGAGATTCTGATATGGAGTTAGATATAGAGACTGGTGAAATCCGAGCCATCATTTTACCGAAGAAGAACAATATAATTAATCTATGGATAGACCGGCAACACCTCGTTATTCCCTGGGAGGCAGTAAAGAAAATTGGCGCGGAAGTAATCATCGTTGACCTTGATCAGACTATCCCGAATTATCAGCGCTATCTTTTTTAATATAAAACATCATTAGTAATCAGGATAATTTCAGGAGGGGGCATTTGCCCCCTCTAACTTTGTGCGACGGGCAGTCGCATCCGCGTGTATCAACACTCGCATTGGTAAGCCGTATGCCTCAATAGGGCACATGCAGTTTGATGAGGGGGAAGCCATGCGAGAGGTTTCCCCACTCTATTTTCTATGATTTAGGAAAGGTTTACCTTAACCTTTCGCCTGGTTACTACATCGGATTTGGGCGCCCGTATTTCGAGAATACCGTTGGAATAGGTTGCTTCTACCAGCTCAGATTTAATCGAAGTGGGCAGGGCAACAGTACGGAACAGGCTGGATGCACGGTTCCCAGCAAAAGCTGTTGCTGAAATAGACAGGGAATCATCAGTAACAGTAAGATTTAGGTCGTTTAAGCTTATGTTGGGCAGTTCACAGGCCAGGACAATGTCGCTATTAGTTTCGTGTAAGTCTACCCGCATTTGAGACATACCAGATGTTGATTGTATAGTATTATATTCAATGCCCATAGGCTGCAAATGAGAAAACATGGGGTTAAAACTACTGATGCCGCTTCCAGGTAAAATATTTTGGGCAATGCTTGAAGCCATCATTGGATTCCAGCCAAGTGCCAGCGGCTGGTTCATCATTGGGAAAAACCCTGAAGTCATAGGTTGGCTCATACCAAAGGCTGATGCCTGGCTGAGAAGCGGGTTAAACGAGTAGGTTACAGTATTGCCGTGTAGGCTAGGCCTGAACGAGATAGGGAAAGCAGTTGCGCCACTCTGATAACCCTGGTTCAATGCTATTACCTGATTGGGATTGAAAGATGAGGAAACGTGCATTTAAAAAAACCTCCTTATAAATTTGATCTAGTAACCATTGATATTATTATCCTGTTTTCAAAATTTATACCGCAGAATTTCATCAATAGTTCACAAAAAACTGTAATTAAGATCACTAGAGCTTGACATACTACATTTGAAGAAACCAGGTAATTGGAGGGCATAAGATGGGGCGTCAACAAAGGATGGAGATAATCAGGCAGATTTCTGAGCTGAGAAATTCCGCGTTGTTGTGTTATATTACCGGTGACCGTGAAAATGTTAATACAAGAATAGCTCCGGATGTAACCCAGGTTTTTTACAGACATTTAGAGTTATTCAGTGAACACGATCAAAGAGAGAAAAATCAGGTGGATTTGTTTCTTTATACCAGAGGAGGTGATGTTCTTACACCCTGGCGCCTGGTTCACTTGATCCGGGAATATACACCCCGCTTTAACGTTATAGTACCTTTTCGCTGTTACAGTGCGGGGACATTATTATGCCTGGGTGCCGATGAAATCATTATGGGCAAAATGGGTGAACTAGGCCCAATTGACCCCAGTGTAGTTAATGCTTTTAATCCCCAGGATCCTAATAATCCGGCTGCTCGGATGCCAGTAAATATTGAGGATGTTTATTCTTACCTGGCGCTTGCCGGGGAAAAGGACGGTATCTGCAGTAATGAGCAGCGGGTTAAGGCATTTACCCTGCTGGCTGAACGGATTCACCCACTGGCTCTAGGCAATGTACACAGGAATTATTTGCTTATTAGATCACTGGCCAAAAAGCTTCTGGCAATGCACCAGCAGCCAATGCGGGAGGGAAGAAGTGAACACATTGTTGACAACCTGACCGAAAAATTGTACGCTCACAGTCATATGATTTCCAGGAAAGAGGCGGCAGAAGAGATTACTTTGAATATAGTTATGCCAGAAAACAAGCTCGAATCGCTAATTTGGGCTCTTTTTCAGGATTATGCTGAAGATATGGCTCTTACGGAACCCTTTAATCCGGCTGAAAAGTTATGTGGTACTAGAACTGACTTTGAGGTGATTAGTGGTATCGTTGAGTCTTTGTATGGACTCGATGCTTTTGTTTTTTCTGGCGTAGTTGAACAACAAAATTTTCCGGAACCTGGTAAGGTGAATGTCAATATTTTAAAACAAAGCTGGAGAACTATTTCTTAATCTGACGGGAGGTTAATCATGGAAGAAATAACTAATAATGAGGGAAGGATAACCTTTACTTACAAGACGAATGATATTAAATATTATTTGCTGACGGAAGGCTCTGGATATCCGCTAGCTGAATATGCTACTGCTAATTTTTCAGTGAATTCCGCCAGTAGAGTAGTAATCCCAGAAAGCATGAGCAAGACCTCAAAAACAGTCACTAAAGATTTCTTATCATAAAAATAGAAAAGACCAGGGCATGAAGTCCTGGCTTTTCTATTTTTATGATTTTGGGGAGAGTTTAGGAAAAATAATTTCTAAGATACCGCTATTGTTGAAGTTAGCTTCTACCTCATCGATGCTAACATTGGCTGGTGTTACTAGTATTCTGGCGTAATAACCGTTGGGTCTTTCCTGATAAATGTACCGCGCATTGGGGTGCTTTTCAGCGGGGTTAGGCGCTGGTGCATTTATTGCTGTTTCGAACTTAGATATTTCAAGGTTCAATTTGCTACCATCAGCACCAGCAAGATCGCAATAATAAATAATTGAGGAATCTGTTTCAATTATATTCACTCTGGGAATCACTGTTCCTTTTTGGCCAATTAGTGTGTTAGGCATTGCTGAAGTCATATATGGCCCGCCGCTCATAAGCGGATAACTATTTTGCTCTTCCTGAATAACTGGATCACCGTTCACCGCTTTCACTTCCTTTCTTTATTTATAATATTATGACTAAACAAGGTTATAAATATACCGCGGGATTTTTGCTATCAGATTTGTTGACATATTTCTTTATATATAAGACAATAAAGCTTAAAAAAGTTAAAGTATTCTAATATATCTTAGGAGGTGTAAGCTTGCTGCGGGTTATCGTTAACGGCGCTTTTGGGCGGATGGGGCGTGAGGTCATGAAGGCGGTATGGAACAGCGAGGATATGGAATTAGTTGGAGCGGTAGATAGTGTGGGGGTAGGTACTGAGATAGGTACGCTGATTGATACTACCGACTGTAGAATTTTTTTGGAAAATAACCTCGAAGAAACACTCACTCGGCTCCGTCCCGATGTAGCTGTTGATTTTACCACACCACGAGTGGTCTTTCAGAATAGCATGACCATTATCAAGAATGGTGTACACCCGGTGATTGGAACCACTGGGATGAGCTCTACACAAATTCAAGAATTGATTGACCTCTCACAAAGACTGGAAATAGGTGGGGTAATTGCTCCGAATTTTGCTATCGGAGCAGTGTTAATGATCAAGTTTGCAACTGAAGCCGCACGGTTCATGCCTAACGTAGAAATTATTGAACTCCACCATGATCAAAAAATAGATGCCCCGTCCGGCACGTCGATTAAAACGGCAGAGGCAATATGTGAGCAAAGGGGAGACTTCCAACAGGGACTTGCTACCGAATACGAAAATATAAACGGCGCGCGCGGAGGGAAATTTAACGGGGGCATCCGAATTCACAGTGTTCGCCTACCCGGGCTGGTGGCACACCAGGAAGTGATTTTTGGCGGCCTGGGCCAGACCCTTACGATTAGACATGATTCAATAAACCGGGAATCGTTTATGCCCGGAGTTTTGCTTGGTATTCGAAAGGCAATGCATTTGGAAAGGGTGGTTTATGGCTTAGACAAACTGCTTTTTGATTAAGCTTACAACTAAAAATAATGACAAGCACCTCTATTTTCAAAAGCTCATATAATATGGGTAAATGTTGGCCTGTGTTAGGGGGTTTGGGTGTATATGCAGCCAAAGCTTAAGGGTGTTACCGTTGCTGTTATCGGAGGCGATGCCAGGTATCTCGTTTTGATCGATGAACTTATTGCATCAGAAGCCCGGGTCAATGTAGTTGGGATGCCAGTAACAAGCAGTGTCAAGGGTGTTACCCTTTATGATAACCTGGAAGGTTGCCTTGTGGGTGTGCAAGCAGTTATCTTACCCATTCTTGGCATTGACGAAAAAGGCTTATTACACTGTGTGCTATCCGAGCAGAAGTATACCATGACCGAAGAGATTATGTCGCAACTCCCTAAAGGGACATTTGTTTTTACCGGACTTGCTAGTTTTTTGCTGAAGCAGATGACTTCCCGAATGGAGCTTCGCCTCATTGAATTGATGAGCCTGGACGAAGTAGCAATATTGAACGCTATCCCATCGGCAGAGGGAGTCGTTCAAATGGCCATGGAACTACTCCCGGTAACCATCCATGGCAGTTCGGTAATTGTCCTGGGGTTTGGCCGGACTGGCAAGACATTGGCCCGATTATTGGGCGCCATGGGGGCAAAAACCAAAGTTGTTGCCAGAAAACCGGCAGATCTGGCTAGAGTTACGGAGATGAACTTAGTTCCTGTAGCCTTTAACAACATGCTTGACTGTCTGGGCGAAGCTGAGGTAATTTTCAACACAATTCCTGCACGGGTATTGACAGAAGAGGCTTTATGCAGGGTTTCCCACGATACGATCATCATCGACCTGGCCTCAGACCCGGGTGGAACAGATTTTCAAGCAGCGGAGCGTTTAGGTATAAAGGCTGTTTTAACACCAAGCCTGCCAGGCAGGGTAGCGCCAAAAACTGCTGGACGAATCCTGGCCCAGCCGATAGTGAGATTACTGTCAGAGAAAACAGCCAGCAATTAACCGGTTTTTGGGTAATGGAGGTGCTTTGTATGCGTTTGCAAGGAGTCAAGGTCGGTTTTGCCTTGACTGGTTCTCATTGTTGTTTAGCTGACGTGATACCGCAGGTGCGTAATTTGGTCAACGAGGGGGCTGAAGTATTCTCAATTATTAGCGATGCAGTGGACAGTAACGATACCAGGTACGGCTCGAGCCTGCACTGGAAAGAATCGCTCAAGGAGATTACCGGTAAAGAAATAGTCTCAACTATTGTCGGAGCTGAGCCAATTGGTCCGCAAAAACTTTTGGATGTTGTCGTTGTTGCTCCATGTACGGGAAATACACTGGCTAAACTGGCTAACGGGATTACCGACGGCACTGTGTTGATGGCGGTAAAAGCCCACTTAAGAAACCAGCGCCCGGTGGTATTAGCAGTTTCAACAAATGATGGACTGAGCGTAAACGCAAAAAATATTGGTTTGCTACTGAATATGAAAAATATTTACATGGTGCCTTTCGGGCAGGATAATCCATCCGGAAAGCCGAATTCTTTAGTTGCCAAATGGGAGTTAATAGTTGATACAATATTGGAGTCAATAAAAGGTAAACAGTTACAACCGCTGTTGATTATGCACTAAGAGCAGGCAAATCTCGTAAGAAACATTTTATAAATAAATAAAATATTATGTGTGGTGGGGGGGTTGTTTTTTTGGGAAAATATAAAGTAGTATTAGTTGGCGCCAGTGGCGCCGTAGGGCAGGAAATTTTAAAAGTACTGGACGAGCGTAACTTTCCAATAGGGGAGTTAGTGCTTTGCGCCACTTCACGGTCTGCAGGCAAGGAAATGTTTTTCCGGGATAAGTCATATCGTGTGGAGGAAACGACTCCTGATTCATTTGATGGGACAGATATCACTTTTTTTGCCGGGGGGGCAGCAAGTAAAGAGTTTGGGCCGGCAGCCGTTGAGCGGGGTGCTGTAGTAATTGATAATAGTAGCAATTTCCGGATGGATCCGACAGTTCCACTGGTAGTGCCCGAGGTTAACCCTGAAGATGTTAAATGGCATAAAGGTATTATTGCCAATCCAAACTGTTCAACTATTATCGCGGTGGTCGCGCTTAAACCCATTTATGATGCGGCTGGAATAAAGAGAGTAGTAGTATCGACTTACCAGGCGGTATCAGGCGCGGGCCTGGAAGCTCTTGAAGAGCTGACCACACAATCCAGGGCGGTACTGGAGCAAAAACCGGTCACCCCCGAAGTTTTTCCTTATCAGATAGCTTTTAACTTGATCCCCCATATTGATGTTTTTATGGATTTGGATTATACCAAAGAAGAGTGGAAAATGGTGCAAGAAAACCATAAAATTTTACATGATGATTCAATTGCCATCACTGCTACTACTGTCCGGGTACCGGTGTACCGCAGCCACTCTGAGTCTATCAACATAGAGACCGAGAAAAAAATTACAGCCGCAGAGGCGAGACAGGTGTTGGCAAAAGCTCCCGGTATAGTGGTTATTGATGATCCAGCAAATAAAAAGTATCCGATGCCGTTATTTGCATCCAATCAGGATGAAGTTTTTGTCGGCCGGATCAGGGAGGATAATTCCATTCCTAACGGCCTGAATATCTGGGTTGCGGCTGATCAGATTCGTAAAGGTGCGGCGACAAATGCAGTTCAAATTGCCGAGCTTGTTATTGAAAACAGTTGTTTAATGAAAAAATAGTAATGTATAATTGATATTGAAAGGAATATGTATGAAGTTTATTATTCAGAAATTCGGAGGCACATCACTTATCAGTGAGGACTTGCGCTTAAAGGTTGCCTCCAGGGTGGTGGAAGCGAAACAGGACGGCTATTCTCCTGTAGTGGTTGTTTCCGCCATTGGACGCCAGGGTGAACCTTACGCGACCGATACACTCCTTTCATATGCATATACAGGGAATAAAAAATTAACACCTCGCGAATCCGACCTGTTGATGTCCTGTGGAGAGATCATTTCCGGGGTGATTATGTCTGCTACTATCCAAGTGTTGGGCTGGCCAGCTATTTTTCTAACAGGTGCACAGGCTGGAATAATTACCGATAATGGACATAATGATGCTAGAATTTTGAAAGTTGATCCACAAAATATAATTAAATACACGCGTGATGGAAAAATTGTTGTTGTTGCAGGTTTTCAGGGAAGTACTGGGGACGGCGAGATCACCACACTCGGCAGAGGCGGTAGTGATACCACTGCAGCGGCTCTTGGTGTAGCGCTGGATGCTGAATATGTGGATATTTACACCGATGTTGACGGGATTATGACTGCAGACCCGCGGATAGTTGCCGACGCCAGGCCGCTGGTAGCAGTTACCTACAACGAGATCTGCCAGCTAGCCCACGAGGGGGCTAAAGTAATCCACCCCCGGGCTGTGGAAATTGCGATGCAAAAGAACATTCCGCTCCGCATCAAATCCACTTTTAGCAATGCGCCGGGCACCCTGGTGACTGCTTACGGGGAATTATATTGGAATAGCATTGATATAACCAGGGACCGTACGATCACCGGCATTACCCACATTCCAGATATAACCCGAATTAAAGTTGCGGTGGGAACTGAGCAGGAGCAGCCGGGCTTTCAAAGTAAATTGTTTAACAATCTAGCCCTGGCCGGCATAAGTGTGGATTTTATCAATGTCCACCCGGAATCGATTCACTTCACAGTCAAAAATTCTGTTGCTGCAAAGGCAGTTCAGGTTATGAAAGAAATGGGTATAAAACCAGAACTTTTACCCGATTGTGCCAAGATAGCAGTGGTAGGAGCAGGCATGACTGGTGTTCCTGGTGTGATGGCTAAAATTGTCGAGGCGCTTGCCAAAGAAAAAGTGCAGATTTTGCAATCGGCGGATTCGTATACGACGATCTGGGTCCTCGTCAGGACAGAAGAAGTTGATAAAAGCATTCTTGCCTTGCACCGGGAATTCAGACCGGGTGAGTAATAATTAAGAAGGTGAAAGACTTGACCAACGACTTTGGGTTGGTTATAACCGCGATGGTTACCCCCTTTTACGATAATTTAAAGATAAATTTTAGCCAGGCAAAAAAACTGGCCTGTCAGCTGGTCGATTCCGGCTCTGACGGACTTGTGATTGCCGGTACAACTGGTGAGTCACCAGTATTGAGCAAAGAGGAAAAAATCGAGCTTTTTAATACAATCGTAGAACAAGTTGGGGGAAAAGCTACGGTTATTGCCGGCACAGGCAGTAATTCTACCGCTGACAGCATTCTCTTGACTCAGGCAGCCCAAAAAGCCGGGGTTGACGGGGTACTGCTGGTAGCTCCCTATTATAATAAACCAACCCAGGAGGGGCTTTACCGGCATTTCAAGGCAATTGCTGAAAGCACCGATTTGCCGGTTATGCTCTATAACATACCAGGTAGAACCTCAATTAATATTTTGCCGGAGACTGTGGTCAGGCTATCCCGGATTAGTAATATTGTGGCGATTAAGGAATCGAGCGGCAGTATGGATCAGGTCAGTGAGCTAAAACGTCTTCTTCCTGAACACTATGCGATTTATAGCGGTGATGATTCTTTAACTTTGCCTATCCTGTCGCTTGGGGGTAAAGGGGTTGTTAGTGTGGCCTCACACCTGGTGGGGCAGCAAATCAAAGAAATGATTAATGCCTATACCTCAGGTAATACTGCCCTGGCCACAAAAATCCACCTGGATCTGATGCCTATCTTTAAAGGAATGTTTATCACAACAAACCCGGCGCCGGTAAAGGCTGCCCTTAACCTCAAAGGCATGCAAGTGGGCGGTTTGCGTCTCCCCATGGCAGAGGTCACTGACTTAGAAAGAGAAAAAATAAAAACCTTGCTGGAAAATGAAAATTTGTTATAGACAGTTAACTTGATAGAAGGAAATAATATGAGCGTGGTAGGCAACTTACCACGGTCATATTATTTTAAGAACTTTAGTTGCTTGTCCCTTGAGGAAAAAAGACGTATAATGATAATAATTAATAATAAAATAGCTTTCCTAAAACCCCAGGTCAATAAATATTTTCCCACCTTCTCCTGAGTTTATCTCACCGGATGCTATTTTTTTATTTTTCAGGGATTGTTTTTGTTAAATAGGGAGGTGTGGATTTGTCTCGTGAGCCCAAGTTGTCTCTAATCCCCTTAGGAGGGCTAGGGGAAATCGGTAAAAACATGATGGCGGTGAGATTTGGGGAGAATATTTTAGTCGTTGACTGTGGGTTGATGTTTCCAGGAGAGGAAATGCTGGGAATAGATATTGTTATTCCAGATATTACCTATCTATTGGAGAACAAGGAAATTGTCCGAGGGATTGTGCTCACGCACGGACATGAGGATCATATTGGAGCACTGCCTTATGTGTTGCGGCAGTTGAATGTTCCTGTATACGGCACGAAGCTAACTCTTGGCTTGTTGCAAGGCAAGTTGAAGGAACGTAATGTTGATGCTGTTATCAATACCGTTAAGCCGAGAGAAATAATGCAGATTGGGCCGTTCAAGGTGGAATTTATCAGAGTATCCCATAGCATTCCTGACGCCGTGGCCATTGCTATCCATACTCAGGTTGGGGTGGTTGTTCACACTGGCGACTTTAAGATCGATCAGACACCTGTGGATGGTCAGGTTACTGATTTTCACCGGTTATCCCAATTAGGTGATAAAGGCGTTCTGGTGTTACTTTCAGACAGTACTAACGCTGAGATACCAGGATACACCCTTTCAGAGCGGATGGTAGGGAATACCTTTGATGAAACCTTTCGCCAGGCTACCGACCGGATTATCATTGCGACATTTGCATCTAACGTGCACAGGCTCCAGCAGGCTATCACAGTAGCCCACAGGCAGAAACGTAAGGTAGCTGTTGTCGGAAGGAGCATGGTTAATGTGGTAAATGTAGCTTATGAGCTAGGGTATCTTGATATTCCAGAGAATACTATGGTGGAGTTGGATGAGGCCAACCGCCTGCCCCGGCATAAAGTGGTGATACTTACTACCGGTAGTCAGGGTGAGCCGATGTCGGCCTTAACCCGCATGGCCCTTTCTGAACACAAGCAAGTGGATATTGTGCCAGGTGACACTATTATTATTTCAGCTACACCAATTCCAGGAAATGAAAAGGTGGTTGCCCGGATTATCGACCAGCTTTTCAAGCAAGGGGCACATGTTATTTATGAATCTGCTTCGAGTATTCACGTTTCCGGACACCCTTGCCAGGAAGATCTCAAAATGATGCTTAATCTAGTCCGGCCCAAATTCTTTGTACCTGTGCATGGGGAGTACCGAATGCTGATTAAGCACGCTGAGCTGGCCAAAGATGTAGGAATACCAACAGAAAAAATATTTGTTGCAGAAAATGGCCAGGTGCTTGAATTTACCCGCCGCACGGGACGTATTGCAAGTAGGATTACCGCTGGGAAAGTGCTCGTTGACGGTCTGGGAGTTGGTGACGTGGGCAATATTGTGTTGAGAGACCGCAAGCAGCTTTCCCAGGATGGCATCTTGATCGTTGTAGTCACGATAGACCGCGACGCTGGATTAATAGTTGCCGGTCCGGATATAGTGTCCCGTGGTTTCGTCTACGTTCGGGAGTCAGAACAGTTACTGGAGGAAGCCAGGTTAAAGGTAAAAAATGCGCTTGATGCATGTGCAGATAGGGGTATTTCAGAATGGTCGCCCATTAAATCACAGGTTAGAGATGTTTTATCAAAATTCCTTTACGAAAAAACCAGGAGAAGGCCAATGATTCTACCCATCATTATGGAAGTTTAAAAAGTATGTTGTTATGATAAGAGATTATATGGTGAAAGCCGCTATTTAAGCGGCTTTTTTGTATTAATCCTGAAACATTCAGGCATTGGCAATGGTATTAATGCCTTTAAATTTTAATTAAAAACTTGACTAGCATAAAGCATTGCCATATAGTACATAAAGCAATCCAAAATAATAAGTGGTTTTGGAGAGAACAATTTTACCGCTTACTGTTATTAACGGTAAGCCGCGCTTTCAAGGCGGGTTGTCTGTAACCATGATCTCGGAAGCTGTGGAACAGTTGATGAAATGATGAATACGGCAGCTAATGCCGGAGTTGGGATTCGAGCATACAGGTAAAATCTAAAATGCAGCAATTTTCCTAAAACCTTCGGAGAAGTCAGCCCCGTCTGTGGAAACACGGACGATTTCTTGAATATCTATTTCCAGGTGGTCAACAACCGCATTTCTGATGTCAAGTATCAATGTATCAGTGATCCAACAACCAACGTAGCCATTGAGGTTCTTTGTACATTGTTGAAAGGGAAGACTTTGGATGAAGTTGCCCTGATCAATGAGGATGCATTTTTACAGTTTCTGGGCTGTGAAGACGAGGTAATGCGAAAAAAAGCCACATTCTTGTTGGAATTACTCAATAAGGAAATCCTTTGCTATGAGGCATAAACAAAAGTGAAATCATTTTAAAACTCTACTTGGCTAGTCTATTGTGTAATTTAGATGTAAAAAGAACATAAAAAATCCCTGTTTTTTATGACAGGGTTTTTCTTATGTTCTTTATCCAGAAAAAAGATGAGATTATATCTCTTCCTGGATGTACTTCTTCAGCGCGTCCTTGCCGGGCACCTTGCCGGTCGATTTAACCTTGCCGTTAACCACCAGGGCCGGGGCAATCATCACTCCCGCGGCGAGAATCTCCCTTAAATCCTCCACCTTTTTTATATCAGCCCCCAAGCCCAGCTCGCTATTAAGCTCCGTGACTTTTTTATAAAGGTCGTTGCACCTGGAACACCCTGTTCCCAATATTTTTATCTCCAATATAATGGCGCCCCCTTTTACGGTGTTAAAACTATCTATCTTTAATCGATTATTTATTCTTTTGCCAGCTCACTTACTGCTTCCGAGATCATTTCATTGGAAATCCCGCCGTGGAAGCGTGGCTGGCCGTTAATGACAACTAAGGGGAGGTTTACCCGATTCATGATTGCGGTGATCTCCGGATAATCTTTCATATCGTTGCTTAACACGTCCACATAGGCGTATTTGATTGCCTGGCCAAAATTCTTGACAAGATGCTCCTTAAGGCCTTCCCCTTCCTCTTGCATGGTCTTTGTAGGGCCGCAACATGCGTCCGCCTGTGATGGCCCTCAGCAACTAGTAGGCACTGGCGCATTTGTTCCAAATACGGTGACACTGACTTCTTTCATCTTTTGATTAACCTCCATTTATATTATTAAACAAACTTGTCGCTGTTTTATACCTTCTAAATAAATAGGTAGCCGATAGCATTAAAGGTGTAGCCAATGATAATAATACCTAAGGTGACAAGTCCTGTAAATACCGCCAGGAGCTTTATTTTTACCACTTGCTTTAATAAAATCAGTGACGGGAGGGAAAGCGCAGTTACAGCCATCATCAGGGACAGCACAGTGCCCAGTCCAACTCCCTTGGCCACCAATGCTTCAGCAATCGGCAGTGTTCCGAAAATATCCGCGTACATGGGCACACCGATTAAGGTTACCAGCGGCACAGAGTACCATTTGTCCTGTCCGAGCAAGGCATAGATAATTGACTGTGGGATCCAGTTGTGGATGGCGGCGCCAATGCCGACGCCGATTAAGATAAACATCCAGACTCTTTTAATAATATCCTGTACCTGCCCCCTGGCAAAATCCAACCGGTCACGGGTGGTTAGCTCCTTCGGGTCGGAGTCCATTAAAGCATTGTTATAAACAAACGGCTCCACGTACTTTTCGAGCTTTGCCTTATTAATAATGGTTCCGCCGATGACGGCTAGAATAATGCCGACAACCACATAAGCGATTGCTGTCTTCCAGTTGAAAATGCTGGCAATTAAGATTACCGACGCCAGGTCAACCAGAGGTGAGGATATTAAAAAGGAAAAGGTAATCCCGATGGGCAGGCCGGCGTTGGTAAATCCAATAAATAAGGGAATGGAGGAGCAGGAGCAAAATGGGGTGACCGTGCCCAACAGCGCCCCCATGGTATTGGCCTTAATTCCGGTAAGGCGGCCTAGGGTTTTCCTGGTCTGCTCGGGTGAAAAGAAGCTTTGGATATATGAAATAGTAAATATCAAGACAGAGAGCAGGACGAAGATCTTGATCACGTCATAGATAAAAAAATGAATGCTGCCGCCCACCTGGGTATTTACGTCCAGGCCGAAACCATCTGTGACCAGTAATGTCACCAGGTTGTAAAGCCACTCCATTCTGAGCAGCTGGTCGTTTAACCAGGTAAATATAGACAAGATAGCATCCTCCATTATAGTATGATCGCGATTCCAATGTGAACGCCATCAGTGCCCTGAACATTGCCGGTTAGGCCCGCCGGCTGCCGGTGTGCCGAATACTACCCCTGGCACAGCAGCCGAGGCCTTATGAAGTATTTATTGATGGTTAATTACCTACTTTATTGCTTCAATAATAAAAGAAGCGACGTAGTCTTCAAAATGCTTACCTGGCAGCCATTTATCAATAAGCTCCCTGCTGTTGGCTTTCGGTTCGAGTTTAAT
>JAQVGZ010000139.1 GCA_028696455.1 Desulfotomaculaceae bacterium
TAATACTTTAATGTACTGATCCTGTAACGGCTTAAGTTTCTCCTGCCATCTTTCAGTTTCTTCGTCGGAAAGAGTGATTAATTCATTGCCCTGCTCAACAGCAAAATCAAGGCCGGCTTGACTTAATCCATTTTCCCCATCCCACAGTTCAGTAGCTATCTCGAATACTTCCTCGTTTACCTGATTAATCTTATCTTGCACGTCCTTGGGGAATGAATTCCATACATCTTTATTCATAGTGCAGTAGTGCACAGTATTATATAATAGGCTAGATTGGGTTACATATTTGGTGACTTCCCCCAACTTAAAAGCTTTAAGCGGTTCCGCAGGTAAAATTGCGCCATCTACAACTCCTTTGGACATCGAATCATAAGTTTCGGCTATGGTTATACCAACGGGAACCGCACCCAACAGTTTCAAAGTATCGACATTTGCGCCGCTGGCCCGAATTTGCAAACCTTTCAGATCTTCCAAAGTTCTTACCGGTTTTGTCGTCATCAGAACCCCGGGGGCGATGCCGTATATAAACATCAGCTGGGTATCTTCAAGCTCTTTAGGTTTAAGTTCATTAACCAGATCGCGGGCAACATAGCAGGATGCTTTTGAGCCTTTGTATTCCACCCCACCAACATACATCGCATTCAATACCGGCAACCTGCCAATATTGTAGCCGGAAACATCGTGACCTACATCCGCAACGCCGGAGGCAACGCCTTCGTAAATACTACCACTTTTTAGTAAAGTTTCGGCTGGATAATAATCCACTTTTACCAGGCCGTCAGTGACCTCTTCAACCCTTTTCGCCCAGTGCTGCATCATCGCCACCGATGTCGGGTGAGTGGCCGGGAAGAAATCGGCAAACTTTAATGTTACCGGTTCCATCGTTTTTGCAGCATTCCCATCCGCAGATCCCCCTGCATTACCCCCTTGATTCCCGCCGCAGCCTGCGATAAGAACTAACACTAAAACCAATGCAAATGGCAATAAAAATCCCTTTTTAAATAACATAAACAATTACCCCCTCCTATTTTGTTTTATTAAAACCCTTCCCGTTGAGCTTTATAGGCCATTAACCACCCCCAAGTTTTTGTACTCTTTTATTATTTCTGACTAATCAGGCGCTTAAATAGCTTGCAAGCTGGTTGCCACAAATAAAACCCTTTTTTAAATCTTTTAACTTTTCAGAATTCAATGTACTATATAATATAGTACATTACATAGGTTTTGTAGTCAAGTATTAGTGCACCGTAAAGCCCCCTAATTTATCCTTGGTGGCAGCAAAAATTGGACAATCGCAGCAAATGAAAAATTATAGGCATAATCAACAAAATGATTCAGCCTCCCTTAACCTTTGGCGCCGCGTTGTTTTCTTGAAGGAAAACCATATATAACGTATAATTGTATAACTAATATTGCTTGTCACAAGCAGTGATTGTTATGGGAATTTACAGTATGTTTCAGTTGATTGTAGATACTTGCGCATAGGGAATCTACAAGTTATTATCTCCGCCGGGCAGCGCTTTAGGCTAACTTTGGGCTTTTTAGACGAATACTCAAATGGAAGGCGTGTTTTTAATTAATATGAGTAACAGGTTTAATATTGTTAAGGGTTCCATTGAAGTTATTGATATAATGGTACCATTGCATTTGGCCCTTTTTGAAGAACTGGATAAATTAAAACCATTGCAAGAGGAACACCTTTTAGAAACTTCGACAAAAGATTATTTAGAAAAAGCACTTTCAAACAATGAATTCATATCCTATATTGCGGAAACCAATAGCGAAGCCGCAAGTATCTGCGGAATTTCTTTATTTGTGGGATCGCCACATTTAAAAAATTCTCAAGGGATAGAAGGCTATATTCTTAGCATGTACACTGTCCCTAAGTATCGTGGAAATGGTTTAGCTAAACAATTGCTTGGAAATTGTATTGAGATATGTAAAAAAAGCGGCGTTAAACGCATCTGGGTACACGCATCTGAAGATGGGAAACATCTATACAGAAAAATGGGTTTTACCTATACTTTGAAAAACAATGAAATGGAACTGTTCTTATAACCGAGTATTTGCACGAATGATTTACACAAGCCCGCCAATAACTTGTGCTAGCACCGCTACAGTGTAGTAGCAACTTGGGGAATCTGAAAAGACCATCCGGGTCTTTTAGGATTCCCTCGGATACGTCCCCGTCATCGGTTTGTACAAACACAGACCAGCAACATATCAGTTATGGTGCCTGTCATTACCTACCAGGTCTCCTACCATCCTGGCCAAACTTAACGATGCGGTTAAACCTGGTGATTCTATACCAATTAAGTTGATTAATCCTTCAAAGCCACTGGCAGCCTCATGCCTTACAACAAAGTCCTGTACAGGTGCTCCTGGTCTCTGTATTTTAGGTCTAATGCCGGACATATCGGGACGCAGATCCGCAAAATTTATAAAAGGCAAATAAGTATTTATAGAATTATAAAATTCTATGGCATGTCCCTCATCAACACTATAATCCAAAGTATCAATATAAAAGGCGCTGGGCCCAAACCTTAACCGACCATCCAGGGTTTTGGTTGCATGTATTCCCAAACCCTTTAATTCTTTCAAGGGAGGGGGATAAATTAGTCGGCTGACCATGCCTGACTTGGTATTAGAAACCCCAAAATATTCCCCTTTACAAGGATAGATTCGATATGAAGCCTTATCAATATCCATCCCTAACCAATACGGAATTTTATCGGCACCTAAACCCGAACAGTTAATTAGCCATTTACATAAAATCTTGTCTATTTGACCATCGGGTCCGCGGTAAGTTAAAGTGTATCCATTTCCATTGCCGGCATATTCAACCGTGGTAACTTCATGATTATATGCACACATCGTATCTTGTTGGCGAGCCAGCCATTCAAGACGGGACATTAAACTATGTGAATCTATAATTCCCGTTGAAGGAGATAAAATAGCAGCTACAGCTTTAACGTTAGGCTCTAATTTTATTACTTGGTCCGCGTCAAGAAGTTCCAGATCGGTAACACCACTATCTAAGCCCTTCTTTAAAATAGACTCTAATATCGGGATTTCCTCTTCACTCCGGGCAATGATTAATTTACCCAGACGGTTATGTGGTATACCCCACTTTTTACAGAACTGGTACAAACGTTTATTGCCATCAACACATAGTTTTGCTTTAAGGCTATTAGAAGGATAATATATCCCTGCATGAACTACTTCACTGTTTCGGCTCGATGTTTCTTGGCCAAACTTATTATGCCGTTCTACCAGTACTATTGATTTATCTGTAAATTTACTTGATAATTCAGCGGCAACAGCTAAACCAACTACGCCCGCACCAACGATTACAATGTCAGTTTGTTCCATTTTGCAAACCTTTCCATGTTTTTAATGTTAATTTTATAAATTATAGTATATTTTCTTAGTCACTGTCCCTGGCACAAAACCAGGGGGGCTTACTTAAAATTAATTCCGGCAATGACCTACTCTCCTACCCCCCTACCCCCCCGGAGCACAACGGGTTGCCCCATTCGAAGATCTACGGTTCGAAGCCTGTTTGCGGCTCACCGTAGCTTTTCGCAGCTTACCACGTCCTTCATCGGCCCTTAGCGCCCAGGCATCCACCG
>JAQVGZ010000140.1 GCA_028696455.1 Desulfotomaculaceae bacterium
GCCGCCGTCCGCGGTCTGCCGGACGGATATGGCCTCATCATCATCCTGTCCGCCGTAATAATTTTCCCACTGCCGGTTCCCGGACGCATCCGTCTTTACCAGGTAGGCGTCAAACCCGCCCCCGCCGGCAGACGCCGAGTACCCGGCAACGGCAAAACCCCCATCGCCGGTTTGCTGTAAATCAAAGGCCGAGTCATCTTCCGCACCGCCAAACATCATACTCCACAGGATGGTGTCGGCAGACGCATTTGTTTTGCCTAATAAAATATCTTCCTTTCCGGCGCCGTAGGACATGGTACCCCCCGCAAAGACGATGCCGCCGTCGCCGGTTGTTTGAGCACAGTAGAGCCAGTCATGATTGCTGCCGCCGGTGTATACCCCCCAGAGCTGGGTCCCCGCAGCATTCGCCTTGATCAGGTAGATATCGGCCCCACCATAACCGTAGGAATAGGTCTCACCGGCAATAATAAAGGTGTCGTCGCTGTTAACCCACACTGAACTGCCGTAGTCATCCGCTGTCCCGCCGTAGGTTTTCTCCCACAGCACGCTGCCCGCTGCGTTCATCCGGGCCAGGTAGATGTCGTAACCCCCGGCGCCGGCGGACTCCGTATCACCCACCACAATATAACCGCCGTCGGAGGTCTGGCGGACACAGTAGCCACGGTCATTGCCGACCCCGCCGATATTCTTTTGCCAGGCTACATCGCCTGAAGCGTTCGTCTTGACCAGGTAGACATCGCTGCCCCCGTTGCTGGGGGAATAAGTTTCACCGACCATGATATAGCCGTTGTCTGCGGTTGGCCCGACAAACCTGATGATGTCGTCATAGGCCCCCCCATACCGCTTGGCCCAGTCCAACTCCGGCCCCGGGGCTTGCGCCTGCAGGTTGATCTTGCCTTCAGGCAATTGCGACTCTGAGCCGGTCCATTGAACAGACGGCGCAAAGTGCCTTACGGACGCGCCGTTAAATGCGCCGCCATGATTTAAAGATTTAGACTGCCCATCTAAATCCACCATGCTCTCTTCGTTCACCGCTTCCACCGCAAAATCCAATAATCTGTCCACGCTGTCTATACCACCAGCCGCTTCGGCCCGGCAACTTCCGAAGAAAAAGAAGGGGAAAATCAAGATCAATACAGCACTGAGAATGGCAGCATTTAAATCACGGCAGTAAATCATGATCAAAAACCTCCTTTTGCTTCAACTACGGGAAACTGGTTATGCAGGCTAATTTAGGTAATCTATTCTGTATCTATCGTCAATTCTCCTTTTTTAGATGTATTATTTGGATCTGAATTGTCTTCTGAGGGAAAAAATAAAAAACCGGCCACATGGCTTACCTGTGACCGTTTTATCAACGGACATGATTGTTTTTTATACAATTGGTCCCAAAACTGCAAAAGAGCATTAACCCGCTGTCGATTGTGGTTAGATAATGACTTCTTCCAATTTGGCCACGATTGTCTCCAACTCGGCAATAGTATGCTTCCGGTGCATCCTGCCCTTCGCTTCCTTTTTGATCAGATGATTCATGTAGTCCCAGAAAGCAGCCGTCATATTGCTTTCATTGATCGCAAAAACAACTGATGGCGTCATAGTTTTTCCTACCAAAACCCCTACATCCTCCCGCACATAGATCATACTTCCCTCTAGATATTTATTGTCAACAAGATGCACCTGGTAGTTGTTATACGACTTAAGCAGCCGTACGATATTTTGTAAATGCCGGCAATATTCCTTAGGAGTATAAAACATCAGGCTATCATTTAGCATATCGGAAAGGTTTACCACAACTTTTCCGGTTAATATTTCCTCCATCTGCGGGAGGGAGAGGATTTCTGTAAAACGGAATTTTTTCAGGCTACCGAGAAACTTTTTTATTCTTTTTTGCTGATAGACCAGCAACTGCTCCCTAAGACGACTTTCCATTTGCGCCAGCATGCGTTCCACAACTTCAAAGGGCATAGTAATATTGGTCAGAGTATCGGTCTTAATGATCGTGTTACTTGGTTCATCTTCAAATTCGTCCAGGAGTGCCAAATACCCGTTGCGGTCGCTGATCGGGGTAAAAACGCGCATCAGCATGCGGCAGCGGGATAGAAGATCGTTATATTCCTCGATTAACGCTTTTATGGTCTTTTTATTTGTAAACAGAAAGTTGGCTGCGTTTTTTGTCCCGCTTCCAATAGAGCTGGAAGTAATGGCCGCGGTATCCGGGGCTATGAACAAAGTTTTCCTAAATAGGCCGTCACGAATTCTCGGGTAATAATAGGGATCAATGCGTCCGGTCATATACAGTGGCACCCATTCTTTGATGCCCGAAAGCATTTCATCGAAACCACGGTCAACTGTATGGATGATTTTTATCCTGTTGCCGTTCCTGATCACCTGAGCCAGCAAAGCAGCCCATTTTAATGTGAACTCAGGGTTTTGGATCAGCCACCCCAAGTCCTCATCACTGTAGAGAAGCAGGGTTTGCGGGCTTTTGCTCTGCAGCACCAAAGATAGAAAAGTAAGCACCGCATCTTGTTTGCCCTCCGCACCATAAAACACTTCGGCCTCAGAGACGGCTTTATTATCTGATTTGTTAAGATTAACTGCAGCAGCCGGATCGGCTTTTTTAAATTGGAATTGGCTGACGCTATTTAAAAAGCCATCGATCAAGTTTGGTTTGACTGCATCGCCTTCTTCCTCCCTGAGCCATTCATAAACAATATCTTCCACAACACTGGTTTCCTGCGGACGGGCTTTAGGACTGCTCTTTATGGCTTCCCATAGGGCAGCTTTTTGATATTCTGCAGTACAATTGCGAATAAAATATGCGGCCATCGCCCGTATATAGCTAACATTTTTGGCCGGTGTGCGGATTCCTCTGCGCAAACGGCTGATGAAAGACGCATCCATAGAAATATTGCGGGCCAGCATGCTATTGGTAGTATTGGTGATTTTCATCAAGAGATCAAGTTTTTCCGCAAATGTCATAATTGTGCCACCTCTACGTCACATATTATCAAAGGGTTTGACAAGTTTTCAATAGCAACAATTGGCACAAGGAATGCCAGCAAATTGGCATTGCCAGTTTGCTGTGTCGAATTTTTTCCCAAAAGCAAAATGATAAAATGAAAATGAGGTGAATCAAATGACCTTTGAGATTAAACTAAGAGTGGGCTTTTTTAAAACCCGGTGTTATCGTCTTATTATAGCTCACCGAAAGATATTATTGACACCTCATGATGACAATAATGAGCAGATTATTATTGATGATAAAGAATTGATATCTATTGATATCTCTAAGAAAGGTTGTAAAACAGGGGAACTTGAAATTATTTCTCAAAATCGTGTTTATATTGGTAATTTTGTTCACCAGAGGAACTTGAAGGAGGTGTGCCGGTTTTTCGCCGGGGAATTCGGCAATAAGTTTATCTCTCAATATAACTATTAAATTCAACAAGTAATTTTAATTAGTTGGTTATGTTAATATGCCAGCCGTATTATACGTGCACATAACCTCTATGACAGGAGGGATTTTTAACCTTGAACGCTCTAGCCCCAGTTCAAACGCCTGGCTGGAAAACAGC
>JAQVGZ010000052.1 GCA_028696455.1 Desulfotomaculaceae bacterium
CCCATAGAACCCCTCATCCTGCTTAATGTACTCATCAGTTCACGGCGGCCGGATGGATCCAGCATAGCACCTGGCTCATCAAGAACCAAGCAGTCCGGCCGCATTGCTAATACACCGGCAATAGCCAACCGCTGCTTTAGCCCACCGGAGAGAAGATGCGGAGCATGATTCCTGAAACTTGACAACCCGGTCATGGTTATTGCTTCATCTACCCTAGCTCGTACCTCTTCTGGGGGCAGCCCTAGATTTTCCGCGCCAAAAGCGATATCTTCCTCTACCAGCGAGCTAACAATCTGGTTGTCCGGGTTCTGGAAGACCATCCCGACTCGCCGGCGTATCTCCCATAGATTCTCAGGTCGACGTGTGTCCATACCATCTACCAGGACCTTACCTTTTGTCGGTAACAGCAAGGCATTAAAATGTCTTGCCAGCGTTGATTTTCCTGACCCGTTCGGGCCAACTAGAGCAAGAAATTCACCTTTTTTTATCTCCAGATTGACTCCTGATAAAGCAACTTGCTCTGATCTGTCACTGTGATAAGCATAAGTTAGATCCTTTACTTTTATAAATACTGTTTTCACAGATTTAGACTAATTCTAAAATAACCATTGGCGCCGCATCTCCACGTCGGTAACCAGTTTTGATGATCCTGGTATAACCACCAGTCCTGTCGGCGTATTTTGGCGCAATCTTGTCGAAAAGTTTGCGCACAACATCTTCCTCATATAAATATGCCAGAGCCTGGCGACGGGCTGCCAGATCATTTTGCTTGGCCGTGGTAACCAACTTTTCAGCAATACTTCTTACTTCTTTGGCCCTGGTTTCGGTTGTATTAATCCGTTCGTCACGAAAGAGCGATGTGACCAGGTTCCGCAACATAGCTTTCCGATGGCCAGTATTTAATCCTAACCTTCGGTAACTCATTCCCAATCCCCCCTTACTCTTCTTTCTTTTTAAGAAAGAGACCCAGTTCACCCAGCTTGTTTACTACTTCTTCCAGGGATTTCTTTCCCAGATTTCTTACTTTCATCATGTCTTCTTCGTTGCGCTGAACCAGCTCTTCCACGCTATTAATTCCAGCCCGCTTCAGGCAGTTATATGAGCGCACAGACAAGTCCAGTTCCTCAATAGTCATTTCCAGGACTTTATTCTTTTGCTCCTCTTCCTTTTCTACCATGATTTCTACATCGCCCACAGTCTCAGTAAGTCCAACAAAAAGTCGCAGGTGTTCAATCATGATTTTGGCTGAAAGACTTATGGCCTCGTCAGGCCTGATACTTCCATCGGTCCATACTTCGAGGGTGAGTTTATCGTAGTCAGTAATCTGCCCGACACGTGTATTTTCCACATTGTAATTGACTTTGCGTACCGGCGTAAAAACTGAGTCCATTGGGATTACTCCGATAATATGTTCTCCCTTTTTATTTCGTTCCGCCGAGACATATCCGCGACCAATAGATACGGTAATATCCATAGAAAGACTGGCGTTTTCGGCCAGGGTGGCAATGGTCAATTCCGGGTTTAATATCTCCACATCAGAATCACAAATAATGCTAGCAGCCTTTATTGGACCTTCACCCTCTGCATCAATCCGTAAGACTTTTTCCTCGTCGCTATAGAGTTTTAAACGTAAGTTCTTGAGATTTAATATAATATCCGTAACGTCTTCGAATACACCTGGTATGGTTGAAAATTCATGCAACACTCCATTAATTTTAACCGAAGTTACCGCAGCCCCAGGAAGAGAAGAAAGAAGAATTCGTCGTAGCGAGTTACCAAGGGTAATACCGTAACCCCTTTCCAGTGGCTCTACAGTAAACTTACCGTAAGTGTATTCGTCGTTCATTTGAACGATCTCAATTTTTGGCTTTTCAATTTCAAGCACGAACGGTCACCCTCCTTTTTGGTAGTTAGTGGTTGTGGTTGAATGAAGGAATTCTAATTACAAACTCCTATAAACCATCCAAATACTAACTACTAACGACCAACGACCAAAATGGCCTACCTGGAGTAAAGTTCGACAATTAAGTGCTCCTGAACTGGAGCGTCAATCTGATCCCTTATGGGGATGGCCACTACCCGGGCGCTTGCCTGGTCAGCCTCATATTCGAGCCAAGCTGGTGGAGTACGGTCGGCAGCCCGTTCCATCAACTCTATAATTCTGGGTGATTCTTTGCTTTTTTCCCGTACAGCAACTACGTCCCCAACCCGAAGCAAATAAGAAGGTATGTTCACCTTACGCCCGTTAACGGTAAAATGCCCATGCCGCACAAGTTGTCTGGCCTCGTTCCGGGATGCCCCTAGGCCCAGACGGAAAATAACATTGTCAAGGCGCCTCTCAAGTAAACGCAGCAAATTTTCGCCTGTAACGCCTTGCTGTCTCTCCGCCTTCTCAAAGTAGTGTTTGAATTGACCTTCCAAAATACCATAAATACGCCGGGTTTTTTGCTTTTCACGCAGTTGCAGACCATACTCTGATTGCTTTTTACGTCCCTGACCATGTTGCCCTGGAGCATAGGTCCTGCGATCAACACTACACTTTGTCGTGTAGCAACGGTCTCCTTTGAGGTATAATTTCATCCCCTCCCGGCGGCAAAGCCTACATACTGAACCTGTATATCTAGCCATACCAGCAAACCTCCTTAAACTCTCCGGCGCTTTGGCGGCCGACATCCGTTATGAGGAATTGGGGTAACGTCTTTGATCAGGTTTACTTCAAGTCCTGCTGCCTGAAGAGAGCGAATAGCTGCTTCCCTTCCTGCACCAGGTCCCTTAACCATTACTTCAACCATTTTTAGGCCATGTTCCATAGCTTCTTTGGCCGCATTCTCAGCTGCCATTTGGGCCGCAAATGGGGTACTTTTCCTTGAGCCTTTAAAGCCTACCCCACCGGCACTTGCCCAGGATAGCGTATTACCTTTGGGATCAGTAATGGTCACAATGGTATTATTAAAAGTGGACTTAATATGCGCAACCCCTGCTTCAATATTTTTGCGTTCACGTCTCTTCGTCCTGGTTACGCGACGCGCCATTAAATAACCTCCTTTATCCTACTTTTTTCTGCGGACGCCGACAGTTTTGCGCACCCCTTTGCGCGTCCTGGCATTAGTCTTGGTTCGTTGACCCCGTACCGGCATGCCGCGGCGATGTCTTAAGCCCCTGTAGGAGCCTATTTCGATCAATCGCTTAATATTTAATGCTATTTCTCGCCGTAAATCGCCTTCCACCTTATGATTTTTCTCAATAACTTCCCGCAACCGGTTTACTTCATCCTCTGTCAAATCCTTAACTCGAGTGTCGGGGTTAACATTGGTCTGATCCAGGATTACCTGGGACGTGGGCTTACCAATGCCAAATATATAGGTTAGGGCTATTTCCACCCTCTTATCTCTTGGTAAGTCGACGCCTGCAATACGTGCCATATATTATTTCACACCTCCCGGTTTTAGCCTTGGACCTGCTTGTGTTTGGGATTTTCACATATAATCATCACTTTACCCTTCCTGCGGATGATCTTGCATTTCTCGCAGATGGGCTTAACGGATGGCCTGACTTTCACCGTAAACCCTCCAATTCAACCATCAGTCGTTTACGTCTGACGGAAGCTTATTAGTACTATATATTACCAATAACATAGTATCCACTTTAAGCAAACTAAATACATATTTCCTGGGTTCTGATTTGCGTCTTGTACCGTGACGATTTATAACATCAAACCGCTTCTTTATTTGTAGCGGTAAATAATCCGTCCGCGTGTTAAATCATATGGAGATAACTCAACCGTCACCCGGTCACCGGCAAGAATCCTGATAAAGTTCATTCTGATCTTACCCGAAACATGCGCCAGCACTTTATGACCATTTTGTAGCTCCACGCGGAACATCGCATTTGGCAGCGGCTCAATGACAGTCCCCTCGGCCTCAATAACATCATTCTTCGACATTAGGTTTCTGACCAACCTCCCTTAATTATTAATGAACACTAATTAGATACCAGCGAGACTCTTGATTCCTTTTCTAATGTCTGTGTTGGTAACCCTTCTACCACTCATAGCCTTATCCGACACCTCAGCAGCGATAATCCCAAAAAAATGAAGGTGTTTAACATTTTTACGCTTTGGATTCTCTATTTTTCGCTCTTCTCCATTGGCTATCAATACCATGCATTGACTTAAAATATCCACTACCAGGTAATATTTACCCCTATCGCGGCCTTTAATAGAACTAACCAGATGCCCGATCTGTAGAAGATTACGCATATCAGATTCCAGCAATCTATTACCGGTAGTCTTAAATCCATCAACAGATGCTACCGACTCCGCCATCGATTACCTTCCCTCCGTTATCTGGAACCAAAACCCAGGGACTAAGTATCGCTCACTAGAACTGACCATCTACTCCCGTCATTATCTCCGGTTTGTCATCAGTAATGGCAATAGTATACTCAAAATGGCCTGAGAGCTTTGTATCCAAAGTTACCACCGTCCGCTTGTTCACAAGAGTCCGCACTTCATAAGTGCCCATACAAATCATTGGTTCAATCGCTAACGTCATTCCTGTCTTCAATCTAGGACCCCTGTAGGTTTGCCGTAGTTTGGAACCCGGGGATCCCCATGCAGGCTTCTGCCACTCCCGTGCCCGATAAAATCTCACACCACTGAAAAACGTAACCTTCGGCACTGGTTTGAACGGCATTAGATATATCCGCAAGCCTGGCGCCTTCGCAAGCACGTTCAATCCCCCCGGTAGAGTGATTCCTCAGTAGCTTTTAAAAGTCGCTTTGCGTGGCTTAATAACCCCTACTGGGAACGTGACGGTACTGTTACCAAAATAACCATTTATATTCCACCAATAACAATACTGCCAATGTCCCCATCACTTAATCTTCTCAAATCCAGCAAATCTTGTACTACTCTACTTTTCTTACAAAATGCACAGATGCCGTAAGAAATTCACCTAACCTTTAAAAGCCAGCCGGCGTAGAATGTAGGCATATCTACTTTCACCGCACCACCTGGTTCTTATTAATGTACGGGCCACGCCCTCCCTACATCTCTCTATAAAAATTTCCTTTTCAGATTGACTGCTAACCATCAACTAACCTACTTTATGAACCCCTGGTAACTGCGCATTAACATGTGTGATTCAACCTGCTTCATAGTATCCAGGGCAACTCCCACAACAATCAGGAGCGCAGTGCCCCCAAAGTATATGTTAGGAATATTGGTGGCCAGAAGTACAAAATTCGGCAAGATTGCAACAAAAGCTAAAAAAACAGCCCCAAACAAAGTGATCTTGTTCATAACACGGCTGATATATTCTGCAGTTGGACGCCCCGGACGCAACCCTGGTATGAAACCACCATATTTTTTAATATTGTCGGCTACATCTGCCGGGTTCATAATTACTGCAGTATAAAAATAAGTAAACCCTATGATTAACAATGCATAAATAATCGTGTGTGCTACTGTTCCCCAACCTAGCCAGCGCACATAGAAGGCCGAAAAAGCACTATTGGAAAACCACTGCACCAGTGTCTCGGGAAACATTAGCAGCGATGAGGCAAAAATTACCGGAATCACACCCGCCTGGTTAACGCGCAAAGGTAAGTGTGTAGTCTGCCCACCATACACCCTGCGACCAACAACGCGCTTGGCATACTGAACAGGAATTCGTCGCTGTCCTTCCTGAACCATGACCACACCTGCAATCACAAGACCACCAATAATGACCAGAAGTACAATACTGAGGATGTTTATAGTACCAACATTCAAATATTCTATTATCCTTATTAGCCCCTCAGGAACTCTGGACACAATACCGGCAAAAATTAAAAGTGAGATACCATTACCTATCCCTTTTTCAGTGATTTGCTCACCAGTCCACATCAGGAAAGTAGTCCCGGCAGTGATCGTGATGGCTGTCATTAAATATGTCACCGGACTGGGATTCTGCAACGCCCCTCCTACTCCGATTACCATACCCAGACCCTGAACAAATGCAAGCACCACAGTCAGGTAGCGCGTGTATTGCGTAATTTTCTTGCGCCCCTCATCACCCTCTTTAGCTAGACGCTCTAGGTGTGGGATTACCACTGTCAGGAGTTGCATAATAATGGAGGCATTGATATAGGGTGTGATACTCATGGCAAAAATAGAAAAGTTCTTCAGGGCGCCACCAGAAATAACATCGAAAAACCCAAAAATTGCCCCACTGCTAACAAGTTCAGCAAACCTTTCCGAATTGACCCCAGGTACAGGAACATGTGCTCCTAGCCTGAAGATAAAAATCATACCTAAAGTATACAGGAGCTTTGTCCTTAATTCCGAGGCTTTGAGGGCACTAAGCAAACTACCCAGCAATTAAATCACCTCTGTTTTACCGCCGGCAGCTACTATTTTTTGTTCAGCTGATTTACTAAAAGCTTGCGCGCAAACCGTCAATGATTTTTCCAAGTTACCGTTTCCAAGTATCTTCACACCGTCTCCAACTTTTTTAATCAATTTCGCAGCAAGCAACGACTCAGGAGTTACCGTATCACCATTCTCAAATCGGTTTAGATCTGATACGTTAATTGCAAATATTTGTTTAGAGAATTTATTAAAGAATCCCCGTTTCGGTATACGGCGCTGCAATGGCATCTGTCCACCCTCAAATCCTGGACGTACACCACCACCGGAGCGGGACTTCTGCCCTTTGTGACCGCGGCCGGCTGTTTTGCCCAGGCCGGAACCAATCCCCTGACCTTTACGGGTAGGTTTGGGCCTCGCACCGGGAGCCGGACCTAACTCATTCAGTTTCAAAGCAACACCTCCTTAAGTTTCCTGGACCCGTGTTTCTTCGACCTTGTTTTTCTCCAAGGTCCGGTTATCTGTTTAGACTTCCTCAACTTTTAACAAATGCGTGACTTTATTAATCATGCCCCTGATTTGCGGGGTGTCTTCTTGTATTATTGAGCGATTTAACTTGGTCAGGCCCAGGGTACGCACGGTGACCTGCTGGTCTGCCGGGCGGCCAATTAAGCTTCTGACCAGAGTAATCTTTAAATTGGCCAAAACATTCCCCCCCTTTTTTAGAGCGCTTTATTAGACTATTATTTACTAAACGCTCTATCCCAGCAGTTCTTCCACTGTCTTATTTCTAAGGCGGGCTACTTCCTCCGGAGTTTTCAGGCTCTTCAACGCTTCCATAGTTGCGTGAACCATATTGTTCGCATTATTAGAACCCAAAGACTTGGTAAGAATATCACGTACCCCGGCCAGTTCTAGGATCGCTCTGACCGGTCCACCAGCGATCACACCAGTACCAGGGGCAGCCGGTTTAAGGAGCACCTTACCCGCTCCGAACAGTCCAATTACCTCATGGGGAATTGTTGTACCGGAAAGAGGTACTTTTATTAATGATTTTTTTGCATCTTCAATACCCTTGCGGATAGCCTCGGGAACCTCGCCCGCCTTGCCTAAACCGGCCCCGACATGACCATTGCTATCACCCACTACCATCAGGGCGGAAAAACTGAATCTCCGTCCACCTTTTACAACCTTAGCCACCCGGTTAATATATACCACTCTCTCAGTTGTTTCCAGTTTACTGGCGTCAATCCTTGCCATTTACTTACCTCCTTTCATCGATTTAAAATTCCAGTCCACCTGCCCGCGCTGCTTCAGCCAAAGCTTTAATCCGTCCGTGGTAAATATAACCGGCGCGATCAAAAACCACTTGTTTAATACCTGCTTCTAGCGCCCTTTTGGCAAGCAATTCACCTACTGCAGCAGCTGCTGCAGTATTACCACAAGCGGTTAACTTGCCCTTCAACTCTGGTGCCAGTGTTGAAGCGGCTACAAGGGTTACCCCACGTTGATCATCGATTAGTTGCGCATACATATTATGGATACTGCGAAAAACATTCAACCTGGGCCGACCGGCAGAACCAGTTATTTTCTTTCGTACCCTGAAGCGCTTTTTTGCCCGCAGGGCCTTACGGTCGGGTATTTTTAGCACTTAGGTCACTGCCTTTCTTAAAAAATTAATAAATAGTTTCCGGCTGTTTTATTCTTACTTCTTGCCTTTACCACCAGCCTTACCAACTTTTCTACGTACCTTTTCACCCTCATACCTGACCCCTTTACCTTTATAGGGTTCAGGCTCCCTAACTGCACGGATAACCGCTGCCAGTGCCCCGACTTTTTCCTTATCAATACCTTTAATGCTAATCCTGGCCGGCGCCGGCACTTCTACATCCAGACCTTCCTCAGGTTCAATCTCCACCGGGTGAGAATAACCCAGTGCCAACACTAGTTTCTTACCCTGCTTTGACGCCCTGTAACCAACACCGACGAGTTCCAGGTTTTTCTGAAAACCAACGGTTACTCCTACAACCATGTTATTAACCAGGGTACGGGTTAGTCCATGCAAGGATCTGTGCAATTTATTATTTGAAGGGCGCTCAACCAACAATTTTCCGTCTTCGTATTTAACAACCATATCCCGATGTAAATCTCTTTCCAACTGCCCTTTCGGACCCTTTACCCGCAAATGTCTTCCGTCGATTTGCACTTCAACACCAGCGGGCACCGATATCGGCTGCCTACCAATCCTGGACATAAATTACACCTGCCATCGTAAATTTATTCGAACTACCAAACGTAGCAAATAACTTCCCCGCCCAGGCCTTCTTTACGTGCCTTCCTATCCGACATAAACCCCCTGGAAGTGGAGATGATGGCGATACCAAGGCCCCCCAGGACTTTTGGAACATTGTCTTTTCTTGCATATACTCTTAAACCTGGCTTTGATATGCGCTTGAGGCCAGTAATCACCCGCTCTTTATTACTACCATACTTAAGATAGATTCGAATGATTCCCTGCTTTCCATCTTCAACAAATTCACATTCTCTTATAAAACCCTCATCTTTTAGGATGCTGGCAATCGCCTTTTTAACCTTGGAAGCAGGCGCCTCTACCTTATCATGATAAAACGTATTGGCATTACGGATACGGGTCAAGAAATCTGCAATGGGGTCGGTCATAACCACGCGCAACTACCTCCTTCCTGTTACCAGCTGGCTTTGCGGACTCCTGGAATTTCACCTTTGTATGAGAGCTCCCGGAAACAGATCCGGCAGATACCAAACTTTCTCATAAAAGCGTGTGGCCGGCCGCATATTTTGCACCTATTATGTCCACGTACTGCAAATTTTGGTGCTCGCATCGCTCTTAAAATCATTGATTTTTTCGCCACCAATTTCCCCCCTTTGCGGTGGTCTAGCATAAGTAAGCTATGCTGCCCGGAAAGGCATGCCCATCAATTTCAACAATTCCCTAGCCTCTTCATCTGTTCTGGCTGTAGTTACAAAAACAACATCCATACCACGAATCTTATCAATCTTGTCATATTCAATTTCCGGGAAAATGAGCTGCTCGCGAATGCCCATACTATAATTACCTCGCCCATCAAAGGACTTGGGAGAAATACCACGAAAGTCACGCACTCTCGGCAGCGCAATATTAAAAAGCTTGTCAACAAACTCATACATTCGCGCGCCGCGCAAGGTCACTTTAGCACCTATTGTCATACCTTCTCGCAGCTTAAATGCAGCAATTGATTTCTTTGCTTTTGTTGTAACCGGCTTTTGTCCAGATATGATCATCAGATCATTTACTGCGGAATCAATGGCCTTGGAGTTCTGAATTGCTTCGCCTACGCCCATATTAATTACTACTTTTTCCAGCCGGGGAACCTGCATTATATTTTTGTAGCCAAACTTCTGCATCATAGCCTTTATAACATCGTTCTGATATTTGTCTTTGAGTCTGGGCACCTAAACTACCTCCTTTCCTGGTAGTAAGTCAGATTTTGCTGGTTATCAGGTTTATATAAAGCAATCTCTTAATGACTCACTGAAAATCAATCAAATAGTCTCCCCACATTTTTTACAAACACGTTCTTTTTCACCATTAGCAAGAACCTTTTTACTAATCCTGGTCGGCGTATTACACTTAGTACAAAATAGCATTACATTTGAGCTATGAACTGGCGCTTCTTTTTCTAATATTCCTCCTTGCGGCATCTGCCTTGTTGGCCTGGTATGTCGTTTAGCTATGTTAACTCCCTCAATCACTACCCTGTTTTTATCCGGTTCTACTGTAATAACTTTGCCTTTTTTTCCTATACTTTTGCCGCTTATTACCATTACAGTATCCCCTCTGCGGACGTGAACTTTAGGTTTTGCCATGCTTTTATTCACCTCCTAATCGGTCGCCATCAGTCATGCAACGTAGCCCGCGAATGTAAGTACAAGAATATTCAGCATTTCTCTCCAGGAGTAAGTCTCTTGTGTACATCCGAATAGCATGGACTGACATATGGACCGCTAGCCTGTTTTCATCTCTATATTAAAGCACTTCCGGCGCCAGTGATACTATTTTCATAAATTCGCGATCCCTTAATTCCCGCGCCACTGGCCCAAAGATGCGGGTACCCCTGGGACTTTTATCATCCTTAATAATTACAGCGGCGTTTTCGTCAAATTTGATGTACGAACCGTCCGGTCGCCTTAACTCTTTATTAGTTCGTACAACAACGGCTTTTACAACGTCACCTTTCTTAACAACGCCGCCTGGCGTGGCTTCTTTAACAGCACATATAATAATATCCCCCACGCCGGCATAGCGGCGCAATGACCCTCCCAATACGCGTATGCACATCAGCCTGCGAGCCCCCGTGTTATCCGCCACAGTAAGCATAGTCTGAACCTGAACCACAGCAGCAACCTCCTCAAACTTCCAACTCCTAAATCTGTTTTGCCCTATCTAAAATTTCAATAACCCGCCACCGCTTTTCTTTAGATAGAGGCCTGGTCTCCATAACTCTAACTTTATCTCCAACCCGGCAATTATTTTGCTCGTCATGAGCTTTAAACTTCCTGGTCTGGCGAATGATACGCTGATACATTGGATGCCTAACCAGGGTTTCTACGGCCACCACCACGGTCTTTTCCATTTTATCACTAACCACCCTGCCGGTTAGAACCTTGCGCATTCCACGGTCTTTCATATAATTCCTACCCCTTCCTTACTCAGGATATCTTAACTTATGATCTGCATCAACTAGGGAAAAATTAAGATGTCCCGGCACGGTTATGACTTTTAATCTACGCTTGCTTGATTCCCAGCTCGCGCTCACGCATTATGGTCTTAACACGCGCAATTCTACGCCGGACTTCCTGCAACTTCATGGGGTTATCCAATTGTCCGGTAGCTATCTGAAATCTCAATTTAAATAATTCATCTTTGGATTCATCCAACTTTTTGTTAAGCTCGGCATCGGTCAAATCCCTAATGTCTCTAACCTTCATTGACCTCACCCACTTCCCCGCGTTTAACAAACTTGGTCTTTATTGGTAACTTATGAGAAGCCAACCGCATAGCTTCACGGGCCACTTCCTCAGATATCCCTGCAAGTTCAAACATTATTCGTCCTGGCTTTACAACGGCAATCCAGTATTCAGGAGTACCCTTACCTGATCCCATTCTTGTTTCAGCCGGCTTGGTGGTAATCGGCTTATCCGGGAATATTCTTATCCACACCTTGCCGCCCCGCTTAATATAGCGAGTCATAGCGATACGGGCTGCTTCAATTTGCCTATTTGTAATCCATGCGGGTTCCAATGCCTGAAGACCAAATTCTCCAAAATTGACTTCCCTGCCACCTTTGGCCTTACCGGCTGTACCAGGTCGATGTTGTTTGCGATATTTTACCCTTTTCGGTATGAGCATCCCTATACTCCTCCTTCAACGGGAACTTCCTTCCCTCCTCTGGTCGAGGGTTTTTCGGGAGTTTTTGCTGCCGGCAAAACTTCGCCCTTATAGATCCATACTTTTATCCCAATTTTCCCATAAGTTGTATTTGCCTCAGCAAAACCGTAATCAATATCAGCACGCAAGGTGTGCAGTGGCACCTTGCCCTCACTATACCACTCAGTGCGAGCGATTTCAGCACCCGCCAAGCGACCGCCACAAGCAATTTTAATACCTTTTGCCCCCATTTTCATAGAGCGCGTCACTACCTGTTTCATTGCTCTTCTAAAAGCAATCCTCTTCACAAGTTGTGAAGCAACATTTTCGGCAACAAGCTGCGCATCTAATTCCGGCACTTTAATTTCAATAATATTCACACTAACTTGTTTTCCCGTGATCAATTCCAACTGTTTGCGAAGATTCTCAACTTCAATGCCGCCACGCCCAATCACTATGCCTGGTTTAGCTGTATGAATAAATACCTTTACACGATTGGCTGCCCTCTCAATCTGGATACGAGAAACACCAGCACTAAACAACTTCTTTTTTATATATTTACGTATCGTAATGTCCTCATGCAAGAGACTGGCATAGTTCTTCTTATCAGCAAACCATTTTCCTTCCCAGTCCCGGATAATACCAATCCGCAGGCCTTTAGGATTTACCTTTTGCCCCACTAAGATCTACCCTCCTTTTGGTCGCCAACCACGACCGTAATATGGCTGGTACGCTTGCGCAAAACATCCGCGCGTCCCATAGCGCGGGGCTGAAAACGTTTCAGGGTAGGCCCCTGGTCAACAAATGCTGCGGTAACAAATAATTCATCTTTACTGGCCTGCTGGTTATGTTCAGCGTTCGCAACAGCAGACTTGACTACTTTAGTTACTGCCTCAGAGGCTCGTTTTGGTGTATATTTCAATATAGCTAAGGCTTCCTGTATTTTCTTACCCCGAATCAGATCCACTACAATGCGCACCTTGCGCGGGGAAATTCTCACAAATTTGGCTGTGGCTTTAGCCTCCACAGATTATTTACCCCCTTCATTCAGATGCCGGGCATTGATGCCAGAGGCTGAAAATTAATCAATTCTTACCCCAAACTTGCTTCCGGCTTCTATTTCAGCGCTGTAGACCTTTCCGTATGGTGACCATGCCCTCTAAAAAGCCTGGTAGATGCAAATTCACCTAACTTATGTCCAACCATATCTTCAGTGATATATACTGGGATATGCTTTCGCCCATCGTGTACAGCAATGGTATGGCCTACCATTTGCGGAAAGATAGTTGAACGCCTGGACCAACTCTTTATAACTTTTTTTTCGCCAGAATTATTCATCATTTCTATTCTTTTAAGCAAGCGTTCTTCACAATACGGCCCCTTCTTTAATGACCGGCCCAAAAATAAAGCCCCCCTTTCTTCTGAACAGTTTATTTAGTCGTTCTCCTTTTTACAATCAATTTATCGCTTGGTTTTTTCTTACGGGTACGGGCGCCCAAAGTTGGTTTACCCCATGGTGTTACCGGATTGCGTCCAACCGGTGATCGGCCTTCACCGCCGCCATGCGGGTGATCCGTCGGATTCATTACAACACCACGTACTGTTGGGCGTATGCCCTGCCAGCGCTTACGACCGGCTTTTCCAACTGTTATGTTCTCGTGCTCAACATTGCTTACCTGGCCAATGGTAGCGCGGCAGTCAATCAATAACAGTCTCATTTCGCCGGACGGCATTCGGATATTTGCATATTTTCCTTCCTTGGCCATTAATTGAGCCGAGGCGCCTGCAGAGCGAACCAACTGTCCACCCCCACCAGGATAGAGCTCTATATTGTGAATCATTGTTCCCAGTGGAATGTTGCGCAACGGTAGACAGTTTCCAACCTTAATGTCCGCATCCGGACCCGAGATCAAGTTTTGTCCAACTTTGACGCCAACCGGAGCCAGGATATAGCTTTTATCTCCATCAGCGTAATGCAAAAGGGCAATCCTTGCAGAACGGTTCGGATCATACTCAATACTAACAACTTTTGCCGGTACGCCATCCTTTTTCCTCTTAAAATCAATGATCCTGAACATACGCTTATGGCCGCCGCCCCGGTGTCTCACTGTTATCCTGCCCTGTGCATTACGACCGGCATTTTTCTTTAAAGGTTCAAGCAAAGACTTTTCAGGCTTTGCACAGGTAATCTCTTTAAAGTCAGATACCGTTACAAACCGGCGGCCTGCTGAGGTTGGCTTAAATTTTTTGATAGCCATTTTTTCACCTGGTTTCAAGAAACACATCCAAACTGTAGCCGCTCAAATATGTCCCCCCGCCGACTCCACGGGAAGCAGTGTCACTGATACTACTACGCACCGCGTAGCACTTCACGGTTGTGACAGCTTTAAAACCTTTTCCTTTCGCCAAAATGTGATTCTGGTCAGTGATAAGTATTACATTCCTTCAAAGATCTCGATCCGGTCACCTGCTCTCAGAGTAACGATCGCCTTCTTTGTATCAGGAGTTTTTCCCGGCACTCTGCGCACCCGTTTTATTTTGCCCTTAACTCTCAAGGTATTTACTTTTTCTACCTTAACTTTGAATACACTTTCCACCGCCTGCCGGATCTCAACCTTATTGGCATTAAGATCAACTATAAAGGTATATTTATTATCTTTTAATAGCGAAGTGCTTTTCTCCGTAACCAGTGGCCTTCGCAAGATATCACGCGGATTTTTCATTACGCGAACACCTCCTCAACTCTGGCTACGGCTTCCCTGGTGATAACTAACTTGTTGTGGGCAAGAATGTCGTAAACATTGATTTCACCAGCATGCACCGGCTTAACATTAGGAATATTGCGGGCAGACTTTTCCACCACCCGATCAATATCAGCCGTTACCAGGAGGGCTCCATTCACCTTAAGATTATTGAGAATCTTTACCATATCCCGGGTTTTCGGCTGTTTCAAATCCAGCTTATCCAAAACAAGGATGTCACCAGAATTTACCTTAGCTGATAGCGCCGACTTCAAAGCAAGCTTTCTTACTTTTTTTGGCAGGCAGAACTGATAGTCCCTGGGATGTGGACCAAAAACAATCCCGCCACTACGCCAGATCGGTGAACGAGTGGTACCGTGTCGTGCCCTGCCGGTTCCCTTTTGACGCCAAGGCTTACGGCCCCCGCCACTGACTTCCGCCCTGGTTTTGGTGTCATGAGTTCCCTGACGACGTCTGGCCAACTGCATCAGAACAGCATCATGTAGAACTGTTTTGCGCACTTCTACACCAAAAACATCGTCCCGCAGTGACAGTTCACCGACCTGTTCGCCGTTAATATTATATAGAGTAACTGTAGGCATGAGTGTCCCCTTTCTAAGCCGTAAGCGTCTTGGCTATACTTGCCTGTCACTACATCGCAAGTCTTAGCCTCAGCCCATACTCTCTTCCGGCGCTTATTACGCCTTTGTCGACGAAGTGATCAAAACCAAACCACCCTTAGGGCCTGGTATGGCTCCTTTTATAGCAAGCATATTACGTTCGGTATCGACCTTCGCTACATCAAGGTTTTGCACTGTTCTCCGCACCGCTCCAAAATGACCTGGTAACTTCCTTCCCTTATATACCCGGGCAGGACCTTTCGCTCCGAGTATACCTGGACGTCGGTGGTATTTTGAACCATGGGCCATAGGACCACGGTGAAAACCGTGTCGCTTGATTCCCCCCGCAAAACCGTGTCCTTTACTGGTTCCAATCACATCT
>JAQVGZ010000141.1 GCA_028696455.1 Desulfotomaculaceae bacterium
TGAAAAAGCATCATAAAAAATGGACCCCATTATTAGGAGTCCAGTTATACGTTTTTTCTTTTTTGCCTGTCTACTTGACAGGGGGCAGTTCATATAAAACCCTGCGGTCATATTCATTTCAGAAAGGTGGTCTCTATGACAAAGTATAAAAAAATTGTATTTGCACTGCTCATCGTCCTCATGGTCACTATGCTGTTTTCCACCACTGCTTTTGCCGCTGGCGGAGATGTGGCAGGTGCAATTGAGGGAACGTGGAAAGATGCCTCCGGGCAAATCAAGACGGTGGTCAACAAGGTGGTATTCCCTGCAATTGACCTCATTTTGGCGGTATTTTTCTTTGCCAAATTGGGTACTTGTTATTTCGATTATCGCAAGCATGGTCAGATGGAATGGACTGCGCCAGCGATCCTGTTTGCTTGTTTGGTATTCACTCTGACAGCACCAACTTATATTTGGATTATATTGGGGATGTGATGGTGTAATAGAAAGTGGGCAATCAAGCTATAAAAACAGCTCGATTGCCCACACTTTTGTAGTAACTATAAGTAGCATTATTGAGTCGAAAGATTTATATATATAATTATTTTTTTACAATAACACTTCTTTTAATAACATAGAATAAATTGAATAAAAAAGGTGTAAGCAAAATTAATGTAACAACAACAACGGTCAGCAATTCTCCCGACAAAGTCTTTGGATTAATATTGCTTAAAACTGGTGATATCTTATCGTATATAAAAACAATTCCGCCAAATAAAAAGACAAATACAAATATAGCTACAAAATAGTTTCGGGTGATATTAAGGCTAATCTGATATAAATAACATAAATTATAAAAAACTCCGAAACTAATAAAGACAGCACATAGCTCTGAAAAACCATTTATTTCCGTTCCTTTAAAAACAATAAAGCTGGCTGCAACACTTAAAGCAGTTTTGATAACAAACCTTGATATATCTCTTCTTTCCATAAGCATCTCTACCTTAGTTTATAAATTTACCACCGAGCATTAAGCCTTTTTAATATTACTTCAAGATTATTTTGTTAAGTAGTATATATAAAAGCTTACCACAGTAAGGCGAAGGTTTCAATAAATTAATTAAAATAAAGAAAGAGGTGGCCATCAAAAAAATCCACTCACTGCCCTCCTTGCTTTTCAAATTGATTTTGCTATTCTTTTTCACCTTCTGGTTCTGATTCTTTTATAATCTCTAAAATGACACCATCATCGTCAGAAATAAAAAGTTCCTCTGTTTTTTGCTGCCCACGCTGAAGCAAGGAAATCGCATCCGTTACATCATTGAATAGCGAATCGTACATCTTTTTATAATTTTCCACGCAATTGTCCTCCTAAAATTATTTCGGTGGCCACCGCCCAGTGCTATTGAAACTCTAAGGGAGGTGATTGTCAAGTCACTTTTGAAGCTTTCTTTGGCATTGATTTTTACTGGTAGTTTGTCAAATAAGATGAGCAAGCGTGCCACAGAATTTGCTGTGGTATAGAATTTTATACCTTGAAGGAGGTGAACTCAAAATGTTTATATGGGATTTTTTACTCGGTACAGTCATGGATCAATTTATCGACTGGATATACGGCCAGGTCGTCGGATTTCTCGGGGACTTCTTTGCGCAGATGGGCAACATGGGCGTGGAGCTGTTTGAGATGAATTGGGTGGCTTCCATCGTCTTGTTTTTCTCTTATCTGGCATGGGCGCTGTACGGAACCGGGCTTGTGGTAGCTGCCTTTGAAACAGGCATTGAATACCAGCATGGTCGTGGCAGCGTCAAGGACACCGCACTCAATGCCATCAAAGGCTTTATGGCGGTGTCCCTCTTTAGTATCGTGCCGGTGGAGCTATTCAAACTCTCGGTTAATCTTCAAAGTAGCCTCACGGCAGGCATTACCGGCTATGGACAGAGCTTTGGAGAGATGGCAAACAGTGTCATAGCCGGGCTTGGAAGCACCTCCGACCTCACAGGCGGAATGGCTTCAAGCGTGTTCGGGGGACTTTCCGCCATTACAAGCCCTATCATGCTGATTTTTATGATAATCATGATGGGATATGCGGTGATTAAGGTGTTCTTCGCCAATCTCAAGCGCGGCGGCATCCTGCTCATTCAGATTGCCGTGGGCAGCCTATATATGTTTAGCGTACCGAGAGGTTACATTGACGGCTTTACCCAGTGGTGCAAGCAGATTATTGGCCTGTGCCTCACAACCTTTCTACAGGCAACCATCCTAACCGCAGGACTGATGGTGCTAAAAGATCACGCACTTTTAGGCTTGGGGCTGATGCTTGCCGCAGGAGAAGTTCCGAGAATCGCCGGAGCATTTGGACTGGACACCAGTACCAAGGCAAATATGATGTCGGCAGTTTATACGGCGCAGGCAGCGGTCAATACCACAAAAACTGTGGTACAGGCAGTTGCACCAAAATAATACAGGAAAGGAAGAAATCTATGAAAATCATTTATGTAGCGTCCCCCTACGCCGGGGACATCGAAAAAAATACTGCGTTTGCCAAGAGAGCGTGCCGCCACGTGATGAACGAGGGGCACGCTTTTTTTGCGCCTCATTTGCTGTATCCTGCTTTGCTCTGTGACGATGTTTCCGCCGAGCGTCAGCTTGGTCTTAACATGGGAATCGCCATGTTATCCCGTTGTGATGAGTTATGGTGCTACGGCGACCATATCTCGCAAGGGATGTGCCTTGAAATCGAGGAAGCAGTCAGACTTGGAATCCCGGTTCACCGGGTAATGGAACAGGAAAACGGCTTTGCCATAGGCAAAGAAAAAAACAATTTACCGACAAAGGCTCCCCAGCAGACTATGAGGATGGTCTGATGCTATCCATGGGGAGTCTCTTTGATGGGATCGGCGGCTTCCTACTGGCGGCAGTTCGCAACGGTATCAAACCGTTGTGGGCAAGTGAAATTGAAGCCTTTCCCATCGCAGTGACAAAAATACGCTTCCCCGATATGCTCCATATTGGGGACATTACAAAACTAAACGGAGCAACGCTACCGCCTGTGGATGTGATTCTCGGCGGCTCACCATGTCAGGATTTATCGGTGGCAGGTCAACGCCGGGGCTTGGCGGGCGAGCGTTCCGGCTTATTTATGGAGCAAACCAGAATCGCAAAGGAGATGAGAAAAGCCGATGGAGAGAGAGGTATACCAGCTCACCTTGTTCGACCTCGATACCTCGTTTGGGAAAATGTGCCCGGAGCCTTCAGTTCTGCCGAAGGCGGGGACTTCCGGGCGGTCATCGAGGAAATTATCCGAATTAAGTACGGCGCCTGTGATGTGCCTCGACCTGAATCCGGGCGCTGGCAATCTGCTGGGGCTGCCATATTGGGAAACGAATTCAGCTTGGCTTGGCGAGTGCTGGACGCTCAATTCTGGGGAGTCGCCCAAAGACGCCGTCGTATCTTCCTTGTCGCAGATTTTGGAGGAACAACCGCACCCCAAATATTATTTGAGCAAGACTGCCTGTTTGAGAATCCTGCGACGTGGCGAAGCGAGGGGCAAGGAACTTCCACCTCAACTCAAGGAAGCACTGATGATAC
>JAQVGZ010000142.1 GCA_028696455.1 Desulfotomaculaceae bacterium
CTATCCCGATTGTAAATGGTATATAGGTATTGGTTCATCGTGTACCGGAGTGGCTAGTTTTAGCACCTCATATAATGATGCCTGTATGACCATTGATATAATAAAATCTTTTCATCATAGTAACAAGTGTAAAGCATATGAGCAGCTTGGATTATTCGGGTTACTAAATATTAACATAGAACAGTTCAAAAGATTTACCCAGCAAACAATCGGCCCATTGATAGAATATGACCAAAAGACTGGTTCCCAACTGATATCTACCTTAAATTTATATTTTGAAAACAATTGCAACCTACAAAAAACAGCCCGCACAGGTTTTATAGGCTTGTCTACCTTGAAGTACAGGCTCAAGCGTATTAATCAAATTGCCCATATTGACCTTAATAAACCGATAACAAACCTTATGATACATGTGGCCCTAAAAATTTTTGAAGGCTTATAAATGGCGCATTAGTGCCATTGTGTGAGTTAAATTCTAATAACACTATAAAAGGAGGAATTGTTTTGGAGGAGCAGGTAATTTATCATCCGGATTTTTTTGCAATCCCGGAGGGAGAAGGGAAACCTTACTTAATAGCATTTCATTGTGCAGGATGTGGTAAAACGTGGTTTCCTATCTTACCGTATTGCCCCAGTTGCTGGTCGAACCAATTTGAGAAAATAGCGCTTCATACGGGAAAACTTTATACCTATACAGTACAAAATACTCCGCAAGCAGGTGTTAAAGCTCCTTTGCTATTCGGTTTTGTTGATTTTCCTGAAGAAGGTGTAAGGGTTGGCGCGCAGATTGAAGTGGAAGCAGGGAAAGTAAAGGAACAGTTAAAGATAGGTATGGAAATGCAAGTAATAGCCGGTCCAATACGTGAAGAAAAGGGTGGCAAGCAAGTTATTAGTTACAAGTTTATGCCTGCAGTTTAAAAGAAATAAGCGTAGGTAATTTAATAATTGCAGAATAGCCCCGATTTTTGTTGAAAAACAAGCCAGTTTCATCATAGATGTGCTCACCAGAGCATGGGGATTGCGGGGGTATTATCAAAATAATTTGTGAATATTTTCACGAGGGGGTTTGAAGTGATGAATCAAAGAGAAGTTTATATTATAGGTGTAGGTATGACCAAGATATACAAAAAGGCACCAGTATCTGCAGATGAATTAGGTAGACAAGCAATCTACGAGGCGGTAAAAGATGCCGGTATTTCACCGAAAGAAATTCAATCAATCTTTATCGGGGAAATGGGAGGTTTATCCGGCAGTATCTGTTTCGGCCAGCGTGTTTGTGGGACTATTGGTCTGGGTGGCGTTCCCATGGCCAACGTGGAAAGTGCCTGTTCCAGTGGTGCTATAGCCGTCCATCAAGCATATAAAGATGTAGCCTCAGGCAGATGTGATGTAGCAATGGGTATCGGTGTTCAACATCTTTCTGGCTCAAGGACCGCCGGCACTGGCCTGGCACCCGATCCCAGTGACCCCGAAGGTATACAAGGTGCGACAATGGCGGGTATGTATGCAATGAGAGCACAGCGTTACTTGTACGAGTTTGATGCCACCCCTGCCGATTTGGCCCTGGTCGCCGTTAAAAACAGACGGCATGCGGCAAACAACCCATACTCTTCGTACCAAAAGCCAATTACCGTTGAAGAAGTGCTAAACGCCAGAACAATTGCTGATCCTCTAACCCTCTTGATGTGTTGCCCCAATGCCGACGGTGGTGCCGCAGTAATAGTTGCCACCAAGGAAAAAGCACAACAGCTGGGGAGTAAACTAGTGCGTATATCAGCAAGTTCCCTGACCTCCGGCATATTTAGAAATGACTTTAGGGACATGACAGAGATGGAAATTACCATTAGATGCACACAAAAATCTTATGAAATGGCAGGTCTGGGACCAGATGATATTGACATGGTAGAATGCCACGATGCATTTGCCATTGGCGAGTTTTTATATTACGAAGCAATGGGTTTTTGTAAGCATGGTGAAGGCGCCGGATTTATCAGAAGCGGTGGTCCTGATTATGGTGGCAAAGTAGTCTTTAGCCCACGCGGTGGTTTACTGTCATGCGGTCACCCAACCGGCTGCACCGGGACTGCTCAAATCGTAGAGGCAACATGGCAGCTGCGGGGAGATGCCGTAGCACGCCAGGTGCCAGACTGCAAGGCCGCTATAACCCATGTAACAGGCGGCGGAGTATACGGCCTTGACAATGCAGCCTGCACAATGCACATATTAACCCGTTAACTAACCGGGCGTTAGGAGATTTATATTCTTAGCATTTTACTGAGAGGATGATTTTAGGCAATGAAAGTACAAAATAGGGTTGCTCTTGTTACCGGTTCCGGCGGCGGGATCGGAGAAGTGGTGGCAAAAACCCTTGCCCAAAACGGTGCTAAAGTTGTTGTTAATGATATCAATTTTGAAAATGCTATTAGGGTTGCAGACGAGATAAAAGCCGCAGGGGGAGAGGTAATCTGCATTATTGCGGATATTACTAACAGAGATCAGGTTAAGGATATGATTAATAGAACAGTCGATGAATTCGGCAGTATTGATATTCTGGTAAACAACGCGGGGATTGCCAAAGACAAGGGTTTTCTAAAAATGTCCGAAGAAGATTGGGACACTGTACTTAATGTAAACCTAAAGGGTATGTTTAACATCTGTCAGGCCGCAGTTACTAAAATGCGCGAAAACAAATACGGTCGAATTATCAACATTTCATCCAGAGCCTGGCTGGGCTGGCCGGGTCAGGCGAACTATGCTGCGTCTAAAGGTGGTGTGGTAAGCCTCAGCAGAACACTGGCATTAGAACTGGCCAAGTTTAAAATCACTGTCAACTGCATAGCGCCAGGTATTATTAGAACCCCACTGTTTGACACGCTGCCCGAAGAAACACAAAAGAACCTGCTTGCTCTACAACCGGTGGGAAGAATAGGTGTACCGGAAGAAATAGCTTACGGCGTCATGTTTTTTGCTTCTGATGATTCCAATTACGTTACAGGTCAAACCATATTCATTTGTGGCGGCAAGAGTATCTTCAGTTCATTGTCCGTTTAAACATTAAAAGGAAAGGAGGTAAACATAATGCAGGTTAAAGGTAGGGTAGCACTTATTACCGGTTCTGGAAGCGGTATCGGGGAAGGTATAGCCAAGAAACTGGCTGAGTGCGGGGCCAAAATAGTTATTAATGATGTTGATAGCAGCAAAGTTGACCGGGTTGTAGGAGAAATAAAGGCGCTCGGTGGGGAAGCAATCGGGATAGTAGCAGACATAACCAAACTGCCCGAAGTTGAATCTATGTTCAAACAAATAGCAGGGCAGTTTTGTCGGATTGACATACTGGTAAATAACGCCGGGGTTGCCAGAGATAAATCAATTAAAAAACTAACCGAAGAAGACTGGGATATAGTAATGAGTGTAAACCTCAAAGGAGCGTTCTTTTGCGCCAAAGTTGCCTCTGAATACATGAGAGAGCAAGGTTACGGAAGAATTATCAATATCTCTTCCAGAGCCTGGCTAGGCGGTCCGGGACAGGCAAATTATTCAGCCTCCAAAGGTGGACTTGTAAGC
>JAQVGZ010000143.1 GCA_028696455.1 Desulfotomaculaceae bacterium
GTATGGTATTACCTATATTGATTTTAACGGATGGCAGCGGGAAATTATCAACAATAATCCTGTTTCAGATTATTTTATTTCTGAAAATCCTTATGTTACTCTGTTAGATTCGTTAACAACAACCTATCTGGATTTATCAAGCTGGATAAGTAATAAAAGAAAGTTAGTGCTTACTGTTGATGGTGTTCATTTGAACAAACGGGGCGCAAAGGGTTTAGCAGATTTAATTGAAAAAAATGTAGGAGCATTCCTGTATTGAAATCAAATGAACTTTGAAAAGACGAGTACCTCCTGTTAGAATACTGGGTGTAAGCAAGTTACCCCTAACAAAATAAGACTAACAGAGGAGGTACTCAATATGAAGTATAGCCAAAATGAGAAGATTGCGCAAGTCACAGAGAAGACTTTAATTGTGGGTGTAGACGTAGCCAGCATGACACACTTTGCCAGAGCTTTTGATTTCAGAGGAATTGAGCTTGGGAAGATAATAAGAATCAGTAATGATGCCCAGGGATTCCGTTTATTCAAGCTCTGGGTGAATGAATTGAAAGGAAAATACAACAGGGATACTGTTATGGTAGGGATGGAACCCACGGGGCATTATTGGTTTAACTTCGCCCAGTTTCTTAAGGATTCGGGCATACGAATCGTATTGGTTAACCCGTTCCATGTCAAGCGGAGCAAAGAATTGGACGACAACAATCCGACCAAAAATGACCGTAAGGATCCCAAGACCATAGCCATGCTGGTGAAAGACGGCAGGTACCAAGTTCCCTATGTGCCTGAAGGCCTCTACAGTGAACTCCGGACGGCAATGGAAACCCGTTGGCATATCGTTCAGGGTTTAAATGCGATTGGCAATCGAGTAAAGCGTTGGCTTAGCATTTACTTTCCCGAATTCAGCAAAGTATTTAGCGCCTGGGAAGGTAAAGGTGCACTAATCGTCTTGAAGGAGTTTCCTACCCCCGAAAAGGTGTTGCAAAAAGGGGTAGACGGCATAGCTGCACGCTGGCGAAAGGATAAACTGCGGCCACTAGGCCTAAAAAGAGCCATGCGCCTTGTCGAAGCGGCTAAGAACTCTGTCGGGGTACGGGAAGGTCTTCGCGCGGCCGAGACCAGCCTGAGAATGCTGCTTGCCGAGTATGAGATGAAGAAGCAGCAACTTGAAGAGATAATGGTCTTGGTTGAAGAACTGATATACCAAATACCAGGGATCAAAGAAGTCCTTAAGATCAAAGGCATAGGTCTTGTTACAGCGGCAGGATTAATGGCTGAGGTAGGAGACCTGAGCCGGTTTGACCATCCCAAGCAAATCCAGAAGCTGGCCGGCCTGAACATTAGAGAGAACAGCTCAGGCAAGCATAAAGGTAAAACAACCATCAGCAAGCGTGGCCGGAGACGATTGAGAGCATTGTTGTTTCAAGGGATTATGCCTGTGGTGGCAAAGAATCCGGAGTTCCGGAGGTTACACCAATACTATACGACCAGAGCCCAAAACCCGCTAAAAAAGAAGCAATCCTTGATTTTACTCTGCTGTAAGCTAATCCGGATAATCTTTGCGCTAATGAAAAAGCAAGTAGCATATGACCCGCAGAAAATGATGAATGACATTCAAAGGCCGGTAGCGGCTTAACCTTAGTATTACCTAGACCACTGGAAGAACCTTGACAAAATGAGCCGGATAGTCAGGTTGAATTAATCCATAAGGGCGCTGACCCAGCATAGGAGCATGACTGACATCCACCTCATGGGTAGGCAGGACGAAGGAATTTGGGGCATTGACCCTGCGAGATATGGGAGGTTTGCCGCCAGGGAGACATGTGGATCATAACGGCCGCAATATTGTGAAAATGTATGGTTGCGACCGGCATACACATGCACTTCCTAATAATTGAATGTCTGTTTATATTACCCATAAGGACTCATTTCTAATAAATGAAATATTGTGAATAAGTGAGATTTTAAGAGAAAAATGAAGATCATAGAGGGAGGATGAAAAGAATGGCCCGACAATTTACAGAACAGTTTAAGAAAGATGCTCTATCTTATGTCCATGATCATTCTGACTTAAGCATCAATGCTTGTGCCCGTAATTTGGGGATCAGCACAAATACTCTACATGGCTGGGTAAAAAAAGCAAAAGAGCGTGGCGTTAGTGTATAATTAAGTTCGCAATTTCATAAAAGGAAAAAGCCATCGGGACTCCGAAATGGTAAGTTGCTCAAAACAAACCCAAAAAGGAGTGTTGTCCGATGGCTTACCATAAGGATACCGCGAATTTAGAAAAAATGCTACTGAAATTTTTAAGTGAACCGGATCCCATGCTTTCCATGCTTCAATGGCTATGCCATAAAATGATGGAAGTAGAAGTTGAAAATAAGCTTGGAGCCGGCAAAGGCGAACATTCCCCAAAAAGAACCGGTTATCGCTCTGGAACCCGGGTGAGGCGCTTTGATACTCGAATGGGAACGATGTATTTGTTAGTCCCGAAAGTTCGTAAAGGGGGCTACATACCGTTCTTTGTGACTGAAAGAAAACGTTCCGAGCAAGCATTAATCCAGGTAGTACAAGAAGCCTTTGTCAATGGTGTTTCCACCCGTAAAATAGAACGACTAGCCCAGAGTCTTGGCATAGAATCAATTTCAGCCAGTCAGGTTTCCCAGATCAATAAAGAACTAAATGAGCAGGTTGAAGAGTTTAGAAACCGGCCACTTGAAAATACCTATCCGGTGATCTGGATTGATGCTTTATACGAGAAGATCCGGGATAACCATCGCGCCTGTAATATGGCTGTTCATGTCGTCTGTGGAGTTAATCTTGACGGTAAACGAGAGATTTTAGCGATCGAGCCCATGTACGAAGAATCAGAAGCATCTTATACTGCTTTGTTTGATAACCTCAAAAAACGAGGACTACAAAACGTATGGCTTGCGGTTTCCGATGCCCATCAAGGCCTAATCGCTGCCGTTCAAAAATCCTTTGTCGGTTGCAGTTGGCAACGGTGTAAGGTTCATTTCATGAGAAATATTCTCGCTCATATCCCGGCCAAGGATAAAGAATCCTTTGCGGCTAAACTAAAGCAAATTTGGCAGCAACCCGACTATGAATCTGCAAAACGCTATGCAGAGCTTCTTATCGAGGAATATGAAACCCGATTTCCTAAAGCGATTGTAGTCTTAGAAAATGGCCTGGAAGACTCTTTACAGTACTACGAGTTTCCGGAAATCGACTCAAGGAAAATTAGTTCAACTAACGTTCTGGAACGCTTAAATAAAGAAATCCGCCGTCGTTCTAAAGTTGTTGGGATCTTTCCTTCAATGGATTCTTATATACGACTCATTAGTTGTTATCTAATTGAGTACGCTGAGGACTGGGAAACCTCTAGATGTTATATTAAAAAAGACATCCTTCAGCAAATCATTACCAGGCGTAAAGCAGCTTAGTTCAGTGGAGTCTCGATGGAAAATTGCGAACCAGACTAGACACAATCTTTTTTACTTTATACAAATATATAAACAAATATATAGGATAATAAATAAT
>JAQVGZ010000144.1 GCA_028696455.1 Desulfotomaculaceae bacterium
CCGATAACATATTATCACGATATTAAGTCTGTGTTCTGCAAAAATAGTGCAAACTACAACATTCCCCATCTGATTGCCAGACGCTCAACAATCTCGTGCTTAACATAATATAGGCGGCGCACAGACATATTAAGGTTTTTAGCTATCAACTCTGCATCCCTTTTCGGCTTCCAGAAGCATTCTTCCAATACCATCTTTCCCTCATCGTTCAAGGTTGCTAATACATCCTCCACATACTGGCACCGCCGCATGTTCAATAATACTTCGGGTGCGGACATGATGCGCTCTATGTATTCTAACTTAACCGCAACCGGGCTGGGTGCCCCTCCCGTGCTCTGAACAAAGGGACGATCATATCCTCTGTAGCCCCCTTCTTCATACGCCAGGTTTGCCCTTTGCCGAGCTTCTTCCAGCTCCGCTTTCCTGAGCGGATATAGTTTTAGCTCTTTGGAGCAGAAATGCCAGACATGCGACGGGATTCTCGCCACCCGCCAGCCCTCCTCTCTATATCATAGTTTCCTTGGAATGCGTCACATCCCAATTAATTCTTTCATGGGCCATAGTCCTTCATCGTTTTTCCATCGCACCCCTATATAATCAAGAACAAATCCAACCCCTAAGCCCTCGCTGTTCGGAACCCACTTTCCGTTGACCATCTGCCCGCCACCAGTGCAATAAGACCATAACTTAGGATGCGTGACCTGCATTCGTTGGAATCGGTTTGGTTCGGGTTCCAGGTGGCAACCAAACATACAGAACATGCACCCGGTCCTGTTCGCCCCGGTTGTCTCCAGCTTCCTCCCCCGGACACGAATTTTGCCGTAACACTCTGCATAAGGCAGGTTGTTGTCTCTTAGGTATTGCAAAACATCTTGTTCTGTCCAAAAACCAAGGGGCCATGATTTTTCTCGTTTTGTATCAAAAAAATTGCACCCGCCGTTTGCCATATATTCTGTAGCCCTCATATCGCTTTCGTCAGCCATAATCCCCAAAAGGGGTTTTTGTTTTGTTGCTTTTTCATACTGTGAAAAAGGTCTTTTTTTCATTACTTGACAGCATTTATGGGATATATCAAATGGTGCGTCAATAAGGAATTTCCAGCGGTCTGATATCTTCCCCCGCCCCCATTTATTACCGTTAACTCGAATATAGCGAAGTTTATCGCTTGAGCCAGTTCTTATTTGAAATAAGAACTGGCTTTGTTCCTTACTAATAACCGGGTATCCGTATTTTTCTATAACCTGCCGGAAATTTAATCTAGGTTTGAGCCACACAACATTGTCATGTCGTTTAACAAACTGTCTTATTTCTGGGTATTCCAAGCCGGTATCGCAGAACACCGCAGGTACTTCAGGGAACATCTGCCGTACAATATGAAGTAGTACGGTGGAGTCTTTGCCGCCGCTAAAACTTACATAAACCTGCCCTTTCCAATGCTCATACCATTCGCGGATGCGTTCCTGGGTAATCATGATTTTATATTTAAGTGGAAGAGCTTGTAAGTCTCTTAGCTGCTTGGCATCCATGATCCGACCTCCCTTCTATGTCGCATAATAAACAGACTACGCCCTACTCTCCGGCGCCCAACAGCCCATAACCGGCTATGTCCTGCCACGGATCCTCGCTTCCTTGCTTGCCGTTGGCCACCCGGCGCACCCTTACTTCTTCCCCTGGGCCCCCTGTGATGACTAAAAACCCCCTATGCCTACGGCCTCTTTTCTCCCTAAATCTCGGTATCTTTTTCCCGCCGTTCCTAGCGCAATCTACTCCCCATTTAACCGAGCATCTTTTATAATAAAAGCATCCTATCTCTCTGCAGTGTTTTTCTCTTTCCCTCTCTTTCCTAGACATATCTCCCCCTCCTTGATAAGCCTGTCCACAGTGCTTAAGTAGTCAACTACTGCTTTGTTTTGAGGTTATAGACGCCTGGAGAAGGAATTGAGCCTTTATTTATCCCCTCTTTGGTGCATCCTTTAACATGAAGGGGACTTGTAAAATGATACAGTTTCATTGCCTCCTACCCCCTTTTATGGAGTAGCAGTTTGGGCATATATCCGCCCATTCTCCATCTTGTTTTCGGCTTATCCACTCACTATCAACCTTGTAATCTACCGCCTCATCAAATGTGCTAAAAACTTCCTCGGCTGCTTCGCCGCAAATGTCGCAAATTAAACGATATTTCCCTTTGATTTTGTCAATCATTTTGCCTCCAACCCCTCTCTCAGGTGTATCCCAGTAATTTTCAACCAAAAGCGTTAGCTTTGTGCCTGCGGGAATCGCCTTCAATCGCTCAACAAGGCTGTCCATGGGCATTTCATGCGCTCGCCTCCCTAATCTCAATCTCCACCCGTTCTTCCTCTTTGCGCTTTACCTTGTGCTTGCGTACCAGCAGCTCTACTACCTGGTCGTCATCCTCGTATGCTACGCCGTTCAACCCATCCAAAATTGATTTTGCGATATTATCCGCGTCCAGTCTCCCTTTCACATACACACTTAGGGCGACAGACACCGGACCCTCAACTGGCCGACATCCCGCAGACTTTGCCACCCACCCCACCAGCTTCTCATATTCACGCGTCGCAGGAGGCGTATAGATAAATGCCTTTCTACCGCGCACTCCTAGCCGTGGCCTGCCCTTGGGAACAGGTCTACCGGGAACGGTTATCTTAACTCCGCTTACTCTAAATATAGATACCACCATGAAAGTTGTTTTACCCCAAAAATATTACTTTTCATCCATCAAACCACTCCACCACTCCTCCGATATCATCAAATACAACTGGAATTTTCACCTTCAATTCCTTCAGAAGCAAACCGGCAACTTCCCGCATTTGTGGATGCGCTGCTGGTGATGTTCTCAACTTCAAGAAATGTCGCCACTCTCGAATATTGGCAGTCATTACAAGTTCGGTTTTCAAACTATTTGGCAGTACCGCTCTTGCTTCTTCAGGTTTGCATCCCCAATCCAACATTTTGAAATACGTTTGTTCAGCGACTAAACAAGCCCTATACCACATGTCATAACCTTCTGTTCCGGGAACCAAGAAACAAGGTTCAATTACAGTTATTTCACCGTTGAATTGACCTTTTGAATAATTACAATATCTGGTTGATTCCTGGGAATAAGACGCTATTCTATGGCGAACTATTTCATGTGATATTCCCCTATCGCATATAAACTTTACTGAAAAGCTAAAATGTTCCAACACTGATTCATGGCCTCTATTAATTATGTTTTGAATGAATTTATAAGCCGAATCATCAGTAATTTTATCTTCTGACTTATAACAAACCCGCCCACACAATTCCAATTTCCTTATTACATCCAGCCCATCAAAGGAATCTATGATTTCAACACTTGGTTTAATAACTTTCATACTTTTAGCCTCCTTTCACAACGCTATCTCCTTGACTGAACTTACTCCGGATTTCTGGTATACGTGGAAAACCTTATCCGCGTTGGTAATTATATCCTCCCGGGAAACCCTTTCGTCGCTAATCATTATAATTTGCAATCCTAAT
>JAQVGZ010000008.1 GCA_028696455.1 Desulfotomaculaceae bacterium
TCCAGTTCCTTTCGCTGCACACCGACGGTTTTATCGCTTACCCCCAGCCCGGCCGCGATCTGCCGGTCGCTCATCCCCGGCGTCGCTTTCAGCTGCGCCCGGATCAGGTCCTGCTTTTGCTCCCGGCTCAGGTGCCGCCGGGCCAGGTTGAGCCTGCGGGCGTGGGTCCACTTCTCCTCCTCACTGAGGCCCGCCCGGATCACCCGGGGCCAGTCCGCCAGCCCCAGCTCCCGGCAGGCCCGCACCCGGTGGTGGCCGTCCAGGATGTTGCCCGCTTCGTCATACTCCACCGGCACCTGCACCCCGCGCGCGGCAATGTCGGCCTTGAGCCCGGCAAACTCCTCGGCGGAGAGATCCGGCATCACCTGGTACTTTTCACCGGCCGGGTTCACTTGGCCGCCACCGCCCTGCACCCTTGCCCGCCGGAAACCCGGCTGCCCCTGCCGGCCTTGGGTCCGGGCGGCAGCCTGTCCAGCAGGCGGGCCAGCTTGTCCACGATGTCCCCCCGGCGGGGGACCTCCTGCAGCGCCGGGTCCGCGGGTGCGGGGCCGATTATGGTGATTCTGATCGTCTGCATTTTTTACACCTCTTTTTGGGTTAATCGGTGTGGCTAAAAAATAGCCTCTATATATAAGCCACGGGAAAGGCCGATTCGGCCCCCCTAATCTAAAAAAATTTTTAATTTTTGATAAATTTTTTTTAGCCGCTTCCTAATTGCTTTTTCATTAACGCCCTGCTCCCGGGCGATTTCAGAAATCGACCGCCCCTCATAAAAAACAGCAAGGATCAGTTCCCGCTGTTGGGGGAGTAGCTTATCCAGGGCAGCCGGCAGGGCCCGGCTCATTTCTTTCCGCTCGAGGATGGCCGGTATGTCCTGACCCTGATCGGGCAGCTGCTTCCCCTGTTCCGCCAGTTCACTGAAATACCGGTGCCGGCGTGTCTCCCGGCGGTTGCTGTTGGCAGTTTCCCGGTCGATGCTGACACAAACCTCCCCGATCACGTCCGGCGCCTCCACCTCGAATCTCTCCCCGGTCAAAAACTCGTACTTGATTTTCATTTGCCCAGCTCCTTTCAGCTTGGAAAGGAGCCTGGCAAGCAGCTATCAAGCCACAAAAAAAACCTGACAAATAGCTTGATTAGCTACTTGTCAGGCTCGTATGTCGCCTTCGCATCGTGCTCTGTACTAAGTGAGGGTAACCGGTAATCCTGGCTAGGTCAGCCGTTGTCACCGCCTGCCCTCTTTCTGCAGGTCGTCCTGTTTACCGTGACCACCCCATTCAGCTGCCGGCTCACCTCCGGTTGGGAGGCCCGCAGCGGGTCATATCATATTAAATTGTCTCGGAGTGTTTTCCAGCTTCTGCAGGCCGATTTCCGTCCGGCAGCTCCTGCATTTCATATAATAATCCGCTGGCGACTCATCATTTCCCGATAAAGCTTTAATCAGCGTCCGCGTGCTTCGCGCAGCGTCAATAATCCGGCAGCCGCATTTGGGACAATGGATTTGCTTGCGTTTGAGAAGCCTTCTGCTGCCATCTGTTCGCTTGATCCGGTGGTTGATTTCCTTCACCTCATTTCTTTGTTATTAGTTATTTTTTCGTAAACAACCTGTTGACAAGTGAAGTTACAGTCCATATAATAAATAATAACTTCACCAACTTCCTCTTTTACTTTAACAGAACCGGTGAACTTCTGTCAATATAAAAAATGAAGTAAGTGAAGTTTAGGTGAAGTTAGCTCAGCGGAAAGGAAGATTGGCCATGAAACAGTTTTCGGAAAAAGTGCGCGAAGCGAGGCGGTTGCTGAATCTGACCCAGGCAGAGCTGGGGCAACTGGTGGGCGTTTCTAAACGGGCTATCGTGGCCTATGAAACCGGCAGGGCCCGGCCCCGCCACAATGTCAAGCGCAAGCTGGCCGAAACACTCAGAGTATCGGTTGATTATCTTGACCATGACGAAATTGCAGATCCGGCTTACGGCCAGGACAAAACCGAATACATAGAGGAAACACGGGAACGTTTTGGCAGCCGGGCGGCTAAGGAGATTGATTTTTTGCTGGAGCGGAATAAGGCGCTCTTTGCGGGCGGCTCTCTCGATCAAGATGCTAAAGACGCCTTCTTTGCTTCGATTACCAAAGCTTACTGGGCAGCTAAGGAAGAAGCGCGCAAAATCTACGGGCGCAAAAACAAGGATAACTGATCTATAACCCAGTAAGGGCAGGTGGTTGGCAGTTGATTGAATATATTTGCGGCCGGGTCGCGCTCATCAGGAAAAAATATGGCCAGAGTGATCCCCACCGGCTTTGCCGGGACATGAAAATACTGCTGTTAAATGAAGCTATGGGTCATGGCCCCGCCTCCTGCAAGGGTTTTTTCCTTTACCAGTCACGGCAGCCGGTAATCACGGTGAATAGCGATCAGCCCGAGCAGGTGCAGCGGGTGATCCTGGCGCATGAAATTGGGCATGCCGTACTGCACCGCAAAGCATCCGGCATCAGGGCGTTCCATGATTTTGCCCTGTTTGACGGCACCTCTGTCTATGAATACGAGGCGAATATTTTTGCCGCTGAGTATCTTATGCATGACGACGTGGTACTCAATCTCCTGAACGAGGATATTTCGTTTTTCGGAGCGGCAAGCCTGCTGAATGTGCCGGCCGAGCTGCTGGACTTTAAATTCCGGGTCCTGAAGCGCAAGGGCTATAAGCTTGACCCGCCGCTGATGGCCAATTCTAAATTTCTAAAGAACATTGATTGATATATCTTTTTACTGCAGCAAGCGCTCATTTCGATTGTCCCTTATGATCGTGATAAAACGCTTTAAGCGACTTTTTTGTCTCCTCATCCAGGTAATGCCAGCGCACACCCTGAATCGCGCCCTCTAAGGCTGATAACCGCATAATGCAGGCGGACGGGTCGCGGGCAAGAATCCGGAGCCACGCTTCACGGCTACCTATGTTTCTTAACTCTTCAACTGTGGTAATACCAACATCCACAAGCTGCGCTTCTAATTTCGCAGCGATATTCGGCAGTTTTGATAATTCACCCATTTGGCTGCTGTCCTTTCTTCTTTGTTGGTTTTGGTAACTGAGTTACTGGTTCGAGTGCGGCAACGATCGCCCGTGTCAGTCCGGCATTGTCAATGCCGAGAACACAATGCTCTTTTGCGCCGTCGTAGGGGAAAATACGGATAACCGCGACTGTCCTTTTTGCTTCCACGGGTAGATAAAATGCCAAATACTTGTCGATTGGCAGGACCCGGAAGCCTTTGCTATGCCATGGCTCTTTTTCGTAAAGACAAAAACGCAGGGGCATTTCATTTAGTTTCGCGACCGCGTCCAAGATCCGCCGTGGTGATAACAAACATCACTTTATTCGCACTGTGCTCCTCAATGGTATGCGCTGCGCGTTAATTATTTTTTGGGCGGGAACGCTTAAAACAAATCCACCCCACACTCCGGGCACACTAGATTCCTGCTTACATCCTCGCTACCACAGTTGGCGCATAAATATTTTTCTTCGCCCTCGATCAAGCTCAGTCCCATATCCTTTATCCTTTTTAATTCCCGCCCATCCTCCATTTGTAAATGGTAAAAACTAGACGGACCATCAGTAAAATATTCCACCACAGTGCCCCTCTGACCAGAACGCATAGCAACTTTTGCTCCAGGTTGGTATAATTTCCGGCCAAATTTCAGCTCTTCACCGGCTTCTTCATTAGAAAGCTCGCTGATCGAGGTAAAGCCTCCCATGGTGCGGTGCTGGTAGGATGAGGAGATGCTGATCTGGGGACTGGTTTGCCGGTAGAGGTCTGTAATTCGGTACAATATCGATAGCGCATCTTTTTTACTAAGGTGTTCGTTATCCTCAAACCACCTGGGCGCCTGAATACAAGCCGGACAGCCCCGGTCAAAGTTATCCCGGTCACAGTGATCACAATAGAGCAGCCTCTCTTCAACCGGCTGGAGCAATTCTTCAAATACATCAAATAAGCCTGATGAAATACCCAAGCCACCCGAAGTAGTATCGAAAAAATAAACAACTGAACAATTGTCTAATTTTTTTACTACAGAGTGGGTGGCAATATCCGCACTGTCGCAGGAGTTATGAATGATATATAAATTAGAGACGGCATGGGCAAAGGCGTTTAAACCGTTTCGCGTGCATTCGCCAAACTGCGTTAAAAACTTAAGCCATACTCCTTCGGTGATCACCCGTCTTTGCAGAGGGCTAGGATATTTTCTTTGAACCCAACTGCCTTTGATCTTTTCTCTATAGCCGGTTGTACGGGTGATCACAGCAACCGTTGTGTGATACATTTCCAACATTCCCGGCCATACTGCTTTCCGGAAAATGGTGCCCCCTTGCGCCCTTTCCTTAACTATTACATAACCTGTCGGTGATGTGCTGGCAGTATTTTTTTCGCGGTTAACCTTAATGGCAAAATCTTTGCTAATAATCCGGTCGACCCGGTAAGCCTCGCCCATATGCCTGTAGACAGCCTGCAGGTAAGCCTCCCTTAATACCTGGGACCAGGTAATGGTGCCCAGGCGCTTTTCCCCGCCTGCAGTAAAAATTTCATAGGTGGGGTCATCAATGCCCCTTAGTCCGAAGAGACTATGGGGGTCATTGCTGGTTAAAACATCATCAACAATATCGATGTTATTGATTTTTTCTTCTAAATCTACAAAATCCCGGCCAAAGATATCAACAGCCAGTTCAGGATGATCAAAACTTCCGCTTTCTACCCGCGCACAGGCGAAATGGGATAAAATCAGCTGTTTATTATCCAGATGCAGGGTCAGCTCCTCCAGCGGGCGTTCATACAACCTATCCGGATGTGTGCGGTAATAATCATCGATAGCGTTATCTATCGGAAAAATCAGCACCTTGCCCTGGCTGCCCGAACTGCGTCCAACCCGGCCAACCCTTTGCCAGAAACTCATTGCTGTTGACGGAAGTCCAATCAGCAGACAGTATTCCATATTGGGCAAATCAACGCCAAGCTCCAGAGCCGAGGTAGATATTACGCCGCAAAGCTGTCCATCCCGCAGTGTATTTTCAATATTTTGCCGGTCCTCGGCTTCATAACCTGATCTATAGGGCATCACCTTATTCTTTAAACCAGGATGGGCCAGGATAAGATCATTGTAATATTGCTCGGTCAATCGGCGTGAATGGCAGAAAGCAATAAATCTCATGTTTTTTTCCGTTAAAGTCGCGATTAATTGGTTCAATTCACCTGCTCCCGTAATAATAAAACGCCTGCCTACTGATGGTGTACCATTTTTACTCTCGTCTACTACCGTAAATTTGAGAGAAGTAAGCATTTCCATATGCCTGCCCGGATCGCGGGAGGTTGCGCTGGCTGCCAAAATTTGAAACTTGGCTCCCTTTCTCCTGCATATTTGCCTGAGCCTTCTCATTACAAATGCCATATTGCTGCCAAAAGCCCCGCTGTATATATGGCACTCATCTAAAATCACAAATTTCAGATTACGAAAAAGAGCGTCGTATTCCCGCTCATGATTACGCTTAAGCATAGTCATATGTAAAACATCCGGGGTGCAGAGCAATATACGCCCTTTCTGCAGCGCTTTTTTTCGCCCTGCTGTGTCTATATCACCGTCAAAGCGGTAAATCTGGTCGCCCAAGCCAAAATTTGCAACCATCTCCTGCAATGATTTCAATTGATCCCCGGCCAGAGCTTTCGTAGGGTAGAAAAATAAGGCCCGGCTGTCTTGCTCTTTCAATAATTCATTCAGAACGGGCAAGGCGAAACTGATCGTTTTTCCGGAGGCCGTGCCGGTTGCCAGCACAACATTTTCGCCCCTTATCGCTGCTTCAATACCCAGGGCCTGGTGCAGGTAAAGTTTTCCCTTGAACTTACCTTCAATATAAGCTTTAATTTTCGGATGCAGTCCCGGGCAACTGACATAACGGCCCTCCCTGGGTGCCTGGACGTGTTCATGCTCAATGCTGAAGCCGCATCTGGTCAATAGCTCCTCAATGCCATCATTAATTTCCTGACTCTGTGACATAACCTGTTTCTCCCTCTTTTCAATAGCTATTTGAGCAAGACACCGCAAATCGGGCAATACTCCTCTTCTAGATCAATTAATTCCTGGCCACAGTTCACACACCATCGTTCCACTTTTCCTTGGATCAAGGTCAGCCTGTTGCCTAAGTATTTGGACATCTGGTCACCGATCTGGATTCTGTACAGCCTGTCCTCAATGATCCCGTTATAAAAAGCTTCACTATCCAATACAATACCCTCCTGGTGTTTTCCGGTATAGACCAGTGAGCCGCTGGCCAGCATGGTCCGTCCGAAGCACCTATCTCCTTGCCGGTAGCTGGCCTGATTTTTTAAATTAAGGTCTTCCCTAATTTCATTTTCAACAGGCAAATGTGTTCCAATTAAAGTTATAAGCTCGTTAATTAGTTTGAGTGTATCTTTGCGGGTATTGTTGGCGTAATTGAACCAGCTGTTGCTGATCACGCATTTGTAGCAGCCATAATCCGCCGTGTCCTCGTTAACAGAGCAGTTTGGACAGTGTGAAATTGTTTGATTTGCTACCTCAAGCAATTTTTCAAATAAACCGACCACCTTACTGGTAATACCCAGACCGCCGGCAGTGGAATCAAAAAGGTAAATCTGGGCCTCATGATTTTCCTTGCTCCAGGCATAAGCTCCAATATCATCTTTAGAGCAGTGATAAACAATCGGGTAGGCGTTTTCCAAAGCGCTGGCCAGCCCCATTACTGCTCCATGGGTGATGTTATGCAGCCCGGAGAGGCTGATTACCGTCCCGTTAGTAACAAAATAGCGGATCATGGGCTGCAGGTAGGAGACCTCGGTTTTTTTCTTATTAATTGTTTCAGTGTATCCGGTTATCTTCTCCGTAATACTTAAACCTGTTTCCCATACCTTAAGGCCTGGCCAAACTTTTGATTTGACTGCCCGGCTGGTAGGCCGGGGTCTAACAAAAACCTCTGTTTTGGGGCGGGTGCTGGCCATTGGACAGCGGGAGTCAACATAAATCTTATGGTCGGTATAGGAAATCTTTTTTACCCGATAACGCTTTCCCATATGCAGATAAATAGCGCTCTTATAGGCCTCCCTAAGGATTTGTGAATAGGTGATTTGCCCGATAGGAGGGTCGTTACTGTGCTGGCCATGAACGATATTATAAGTGGGGTCATCAACACACCTGATTTGAACCTTAAAGTGAGGCGCCTGGTCATATAAAATATCATCGGGGCAGTCGTACAAATTTACATGATTGGCAATTTGCATAAACTCCCTGCCAAAGATGTTTTCATCAAAATTTGGCTCGTCGTAATGGAGAGCTTCCGCTCTGGCGCAGGCAAAATGGTCAATTAAGATTTGTTTGTTGCCAAGACTAATTACCAGATCCTCCATTTGTCTTTCAAAAAGCTCTCTGGGGTGGTTAAAATAATAATCGTCATAAGGTGAATCGCCGGCGCAGATAATTACTGCGCCAGGGGTTTTTCGCCCAACCCGGCCGGCCCGCTGAACCATACTGATCTTATTGCCGGGCAGGCCGGACATGACACATACGTCCAGGTGGGGTAAATCAATACCCATTTCCAAAGCGGAAGTGCAAAATAGCCCCGCCAGTTTACCATTGGACAGGGCGTCTTCTATTGCAGCCCTGTCTTCAGCCTCATATCCCGCGCGGTAGGGCATGATTCTATCTAAGATCTCCGGGAATGACTGCTTAAAATGCATCGTTAAGTTTTCAACTTCTTTACGGGTATTGCAGAAGATCAAAAACTGTTTGCCAGCCTGGATAAAGCTCCTGGTGAGTTTTAAGATAAAGGTACTGAGCTTGTTTTCTTCAGGGATATTGACCAGGTAATATTTTTTCCCCGCCACAGGACTGCCGTTATCTGCCTCGCCAATTAAATTAATATCATCCAGTCCGGTTAGCGCTTTGACATGCTCCCCGGGAGAACCAATAGTCGCACTGGACAATATAAACTGAGGTGAATTATGGTGATTTTTACATACCTGACGCAGCCGCCTGATTAACATTGCCATATGTGAACCAAAAGCACCACTATAAATGTGACACTCATCTAATACTACATATCTTAAATTAGCAAAGAAATCCTTATAATATTCCTCTTTATTTAATCTTAATAAAGAGGTATTCAGCACATCAGGGGTAGCCACCAGCAAACGGCCGTTTTTGATCGCCTTTAAACGCTCCTCTCCCTTAACATCGCCATCATACTTTTGAACTACTTCCCTTAATCTTAATGCCCCGAACCATTCTTGCAGCTTTTTGATCTGATCATTGGAAAGGGCTTTGATGGGAAAAATGAACAGGCTTCTCGCCGTCGGGCTTTTAACCAGCTCATTTATCACCGGCAATATAAAGCAAAGTGATTTTCCCGATGCCGTAGACGTGTTTATGGCCACATTCCTGCCGGCCAAGCTAAGCTCAATACTATTGTGCTGGTGCGAGTAGAGTCCACCCCGGTGTTTTAACTTAGTAAGCATATAAAGGGCATTATCCAGCCCTTTGGGTATGTCCATCATTCTCCCGGGAGAAGGCGGTTCTTCCCTGGTGTAAATTATTTTCGCAGATATCTTTCTTAAAATGTTGTCAATCTCGCTCAAAAGACACCCTCCTTTGTAGCCAAGTCTTCAAATGTTGAGCTATAGAAAAATGATGCTATAAGCGCGAGACAACAGTCAGTCACTGACAAAAAAATTTTCTCAGAAACCTTTTTAATGATTTTATCAGCACAGATTCACATACACGCTATTTATACCGGTCTAAAGCGTTTAAGACCATACTGTTTCATTTGGTCACCTAGGTAGTCTTCATGAAGCTTGTGGAGTTTCTCAACCACCTTTTTTCGAGCGGCAACAACCAGTGGATCTTCACTGCGCGCATTTTCCAGGGAAACACAATCAAAATCCTCTTTTTTAAAGAATCTTTCACTATCTATTGGAAACACCTCCCAGACAACAGCTTATTTAGGAAAAATATTTATCAATTATTTCCTTTGCGCATATACTTAAATTACCCGATTCTTCGGTTGTAACTAACCTGCCGGGGAAGTTTTTATTATACCACTGCTGTTTAGTGTCCCAGTGGTTGCGGTACTCGTCTTGTTCCATCAGTCCAAGATGCTCCCAATACCAGTCTTCTCCGTGCCAGGTGACAGTGAAGTCGGGCAGGTAAAAAGTGCCGTCAGGCGCAAAAAGCGGGATTTCATATTTAAATGGTATTCCACGTTCAAACAGCATGTTGGCAATAATGACCTCTGACTTCGAGCGGACCATGTAATTCGCCAGCGTGCTGTGGATTTTCCCTTCTTCATACCAGCTCCCCATCACCATCATTTCTTCAGGGAGCGGAAGGAAATTAAAAATTGACGAGTTTATATTCAGTAAATGAGAGCTTTCCGGTCGCCTCATCCGCAATAAAGGAGCAATATCTTCCTGGATCAAAATAGTGCAGTGCCGGTAAGAGCGGGTTATAGCTGTGTAAAACATTTCTTTAGAAAGCAGTGTCTTTTTTTCTTTGGGCAAGATAAAGTACACTCTTTCAAACTCGCTGCCCTGCGCTTTATGTACTGAAATGGCATAGGCAAGTTCAAGGTTTTCTTCAACTTTTTCAACCGGTATCCACCATCCTTTAGCATTCTTACCCAGCTCGGCTCCATATCCTACCCAATAATTACTTTTCCGGGAAAAGACCACTTGAAAATGCTTAAATTTAAAGTACCCTCTTCTCCATTTGTCACCGTCGAATCCATGAGGTTTTACAAAACCCAATTCACCGTTATAAACTTCAATTGGCTCTGCGCCTTTGGTTTTCGTATTATATGCCCAGATGGGGTTGGAGCGGGGGCGGTTTCGGTATTGAATAACCTTGTCAAATATAGTCACATTGCCCAGAAGTCCAATCCGATCAGGCATGAAACTATTTGCTTTTTGCTGCAGCAGGACATTAAGATAATCAGTGCCAAACCTCTCACCACGATAAGGTGAAATGATCTGCTGGTATTCAGGCCGCCGTTGACTTCCATCTTTTTGAAAAGCCAAGGTCCATAATTCATACGGCCGCTCCGGGTTAAAAGTGCTGTTTGTGTCTTTCTCCATATCGGTGATAATTTCGTGAGCTAGCTTCTGATCAAGATCATCATAATTATTCCAGTAAACAACCCGCAGATCTTGATCGATATCCCCTCCTTCCTGCACCCGGCTAAGGATTTGCTCCGCCCTGGTCCCTGTTTCTTCTGTCTTCAGGTTAGTGTTTGCGCCTGAGTTAGCCCGGATAAACAGATTAGCCAGATCAAGAATTCCGGTACCACTACCGGTTAAAAGGTTTTCCATCTGTCTCAAATTTATTTCCAGATTCCCCAGGCACTCAGGCTTCTGCTCCGTCAGCCAGTCAATACGTGAAAAGATTCTCTGGCAGACAGTTGCCTGCCCCTGGATGGCCTCTTCATATTTGCTGGGGTTTTTCTGCACCAGTATACTGTTAGTGTTATAAAGATAATCATGCCAGTGTCTTACAGTAACTGGTGAGCTGAACGTGATGTCCGGGCGATTGGCCAGTGACCGGATCTGCTCCTCTAACAGCCTTTCTGCAAGAAAAATGTCCTTCAAATAAATATACTTTTTACCGTCCTTTTCACGGAAGGTTAAAGCGCCGGATAGCTCTTCCTCATCGACACTAAGATACCGCTCGTGGAATTGGTGCCGCTTCCAATCAGGCAGGAAGCTTAGTTTATGATTTATATCGTGGATCACCCGGACAGCGTTCAGGAAGCTATGCTTATCTTCACGTTTCAGCCTTTCCACGCACAAACCTCTCAAACGACGCCAGTCGTCAGTACCAAAAAGGAATTCACCACCTAATTCCGGGGAAGGAAATACACCGTGGTCAATTTTATTAAAGGTGATCACATCATCTGGGCCATCACCGCAAAACTGCTCACTAAGAATATAGGGATTGTCGGCGATTTCGCACAGGGTGGCTTCAATGCCATTTGTCAGACGCTTTTCGGATAATATCCTCTCGATTTGATCAAGGCTCAGATCAAAGCGCAGCAACACTTCCTTCAGTAACAATCTTTCATCGTTGCCTTTCAGCATCCATTGCCTGATAATCTTTTTCTCACGATCTTCTGTTAATTGAAGACCTGGAATGCTTTTAACCTGGCCCTCTAAAAATTCGAATATGATTGTTTTGGCTTCCTTTTCCCTGCCGGCTAATACCTCAGCTTTAAAATACGGAATGGCTTCCTGAAACTTCAAGTAATCCAATGCCTTTGCCAAACCGGGGTAAAGCCCACGGCTATCCCACAACTCAGCTACCAGGGATTGCAGCCAGGATATTCGAACTTGCCAGTCCTCATTTTGATCGCCCTCAGAACTAAGAATAGAACAGATCTCCAGAAAACGTTCCACTAAATCCAAAGCGTCATCATCAGTTATCAACCGCGTTCCATACTTGAAATTACGGGGATTATCAGGCACAAAGATAAATTTCTCCAATATCTCTGGACGGTCTAGGTATAAGTGGTAGGGCAGGCGGAAGCCCTGGTCCGGGTAATAGGAAGTTATGTTACGATCCCAGAGAAAACCACCGGCATATTTCTCTTTTGTTTGGAGCGAGCAGTTTTCGTAGAAAAGCTCCTCGCCGATCTCTTTTAACCGGGCCACACCCACGATAATATACCTTTTCTGCTCATTTTCACTGAAGGGGTTGCTGTAATTGGTATAATAAAATATAAGGCTTCGTCCGGAGTCAGTTGACTAAAATAATTCCTGGCCGCCGTAAGGCGCTTTTCATTATCATACCCTCCGCCGGCCTTTCTCATTTCATTCGCATACATTTCCTCGTAAGGCCAAACACAGACTGTGGCCGGAGGCAGCTCCCATTGACGCCGGGTGGTTCCATCGTTAAAAAAATCCGGTGGGTCAGCGTATGCCGTTAATTTATCTAAACTGAAAGCATTAATGCTGTATATACACGGTGGGATTCCGTTCAATTTAGAACACGGCCGTCCTTTATTTTCTTCCTCCCAATCAATAACACGGTCATCTGCAATCATAGTACCCGGATATGAATATGGCCCCACGCAATATGTATTGGCTGCCGGCTCTGTGCAAATATGGCCGTTCCAGCCATCCATGTGCCAGGCCAGCCTCGCAGAAAGATGAAACATTAATCTATCTCTCCCCCATTATTTTATTAAACGTCTTGAAATTAAACATTCTCTGGAAATGATTTTATCTTTTAGCTTTCAACTGCCGCGCTAGCCGGTTATAGCCGCGGCAGCAGTTCTTTTCACGAGTATTGTCCGCACCAGTTAAATTTACGTTTTGCTGGGATATTTAACCTCATTTAATTTAATTACATTTTAGCAGATTTTGTCCAAAATATGACGTATTTCATAATCTTTTCATTTAACCCAGCCCTTTAAGTTCTTTAATCAATTGGACCAGGGTCACTGCCTCCACTTTCTCCTTAATCAGCTGCACCCGGAACAGTTCCTTCTTTTGCAGGGCTATAAGATTGACCCGCCGCTGGTGGCCAATTCTAATTTTCTAAAGAACATTTTTCAACCAAGGCTGCCGCAAGATACTGCTTGCTAACGGCCTTGCAGCCAGTCTCCTTCTTTCCAGTAATCGAAAAAAAATGATTGCATTTCATAGCTGTTAGATCGGAGGTTTTTAATACGCCTGTAAATGAAGGAGATCTGCAAGCCGGTAGGTGTAAGACGGTTCCGTGTTGAATGTTTAGCAAGTTAACAGCTAATAGGAGTTTTCATTTCGAAAGGCTAATTTTGATAACCAGTATCCTCATCTAACTAAAGAATGCACTGAGCAGTTAAAAGGAATAGCAATATTATCCGTTATCTTTAAGTTATAAGCCCCTAAGCTTCCCCTCCAGCTCGTTAAAGCCTGTGTACTCCCGGCCCATGCCAAGTAAAGCCGGGCATTCCAGGGCTACCCGCTGGTCATAATCAGAAGTCAGCTTGAGTTGCTTATCTTCTAAAACTGCAACATAACCTTTAAGCCAGAGCCTGTATTTCCCCAGGGCAAACTCAATGGTGCTGTTATCCAGCCGCTGCAGCCCGCGCCGGCCCCTCCGGTGTAACCGTGAAATAGTCAATACTACACCAACCCGGTAATTATAAAACCGCCAATAACCGCTGTAATCCTCAATACGGCTTATGTCGCCGTCGCTGTAGTTATAGCCTTTTATGGCTATCACATCTGTATAGTGCTCATAGGGATGGGTGTGGAAATCGCCGAGGAAGTCATAATGAGGCCAGAACGAAGTGATTAACTCCCTTTTCAAGACCAGAGATAGCAAGTTTGGAACAACAAATGAATGGCCTTGCCTAGCCGAGGTTTCGACTGAGGCCTGTTCTACACAGTACAATTTTTTCTCATCCTGCAGCGGGATTTCATACCCCCAGAGCAGCCCGTAGGTCTCCAGCCTCTTTTTTGAAAATCATATACCTGCGGGGGCAATCCCGGTAGGATATGTAGTCGGAAGTATAAGAATACATCCGGCTGATTTCGTTGTTTTTTTCGTCAGCCGCCGGCAGCGTGGACAATTTTAATTCTGACAACCGCGGGAAGCCCTTTTCTTTCATTAAATTCTTAAAGCAAGGGTGCATTAAAGTACCAGGACCCTTGAGATGGGCTAGAATCAACAGGTTTTGCGCCCTGGAAAGGGCAACGTAGTACATTCTCATCGTATCGAAAGCTGCAACCCGGTCCAAGGGCTCATAGTCACCGGTCAGAAAAGGCCTTACTATTTCCTCAGTCCGCTGGGGTTTCAAATGTCCCCTGTCCGGGTTGCCCAGCACAACTACCGGAAATTCCAGCCCCTTGGACTGGTGGATGGTCAGGAAGGGTATGCGCCCTTTCGGGAAAATATTCTCAGCATCCTCATATTCAGTCTCACCCCTGCGGAAGAGAGCGCCCAAAAAAGTAATAAAGAAGATACGTACAAATTTACCGTCCGTAAGTGATGAACCACCGATAATCCCATAATAATTGTCAATAAACCGGGCCAGGTACTGGCTGGTCATGGCCAGGTTGCAGATCGGGCCTTCATCAGTGCCTGCCTCAGCCAGATCAAACATTTTTTTAAAATGCTTGAAGCCGCAAAAGCGGTAAAAAAGGTCCAGGACATTCCAGTCCAGGGAGGTTGCCCGCCCAAGCACCCAGCTAAGCGGCGAAGCTTTTCCCTCCGAACTTCTCTTATGTAAAGCGTAATCAAGCCCTTTTGATGCTAAATCCTTCTTTGCCCGGTCAGAAAGGCCCGTAGCACTGCGCAAAACATGATTATGTATTTTTGGTTCATATCCATCCGTGAGCTGCCAACCTTCATCCTGGAACAGGCCGGTTAAAATACGGTAATCCTCCACAACCATACTCACTTCAGCTATCTTTTCGTCGATAAAACTAGCCAGGCTGCGGTCATTACGGAGCAAATCATTGGCAGCACCGTCACATTTATCCAACCAGTTATGAAATTTGCGATTTTCTCCCAAGTCATAGCGGGGGTCGCGATAAGGCTTGCCAAAGATTTTCAAAAAGAGCCCAACGATTGCAGCTGGTTCATGGTTATCTAAAAAGCGCTTGGCCCTGGGTGCATAGACCTTGAGGCCGCGCTGCTCCAGGGCGTCAATCATTCTTTTCGCATGCTCGCTCCCTAAGGTACGATAGAGAAAGGCAACCTGGTTCGGGTCGGCCACCTTCTTTTTACTGATTAACTTGGCAACGAAATCTGCAATTTCTTCGCATACATCCAGTGATTTCCCTGGCCCGGCAACCACCACAGAAGGCAATTCATCAGTGCTGTAGGCAGTGATGTTCTTGTCAACAATACGATAGTAAGTTTTGTTTCCGGCATTTTTAGTCCAGTTTTCCTGGTCAATAAAGCGGCGATAAAAATCAACAATCCTTTTACGGGAGCGGTAATTCGTACTGAGAGGAATTTTCGATACAGAGCACCCCAATTCAGTTTGGCAGCGGTCCGGGAAGCAGACGAAGTTTTCCACAGTGGCCCCCCGGAAGCGGTAAAGAGCCTGGTCATCATCTCCCACCACAGCTATGTTGCCGTGGCCTGCAGCAAGGCTGAAGAAGATCTTTCCTGAATCGAATTTGTATCCTGATATTCGTCAATGATGACGTGCTTAAAAACCCAGGCTGATGACGGGTTTTCCATTAAAATCTTGTGGCCTTCCTGCTGCAGCAAAGAAAAGTCCACATGACGGCGATTGCCCGTATGCAAACTTTTCAAGTAGTAGCCATATATTTTGGCCATTAGTTTAAGTTCGGCGTCACAGCAGCTTTTCACAATCTTTACCGGATCCAGATCTTCTTCGGAAAATCTATTGAAGAGCTGGATGCAGTTCTCAACAGCTTTGTGTTTAGATAAAGAATGAATTTTGTTCATATACTGATTAATTTGCTTATTAATGTCATCAGGCAGACTCAGCTCTGAAGCTGCATCGCTCCAAAAACGACTATTATACATATGGAAATACTGATCAAGCCCATCTAGTAAAACGGGCGGGCGCGGGTGCTTGCCACCCGGCGCAAATCTCCGGTCGGTCATCAAGCGTTGGCAAAGAGAATGGACAGTTCCGACATACATTTGGGATATATCGTAGGGCTGACCTGTCACATTAGTCACAAGACCAAGCAGCGAAAGCAGGCCTTCCTTAAGCTGTTTGGCCGCTTTTTCGGTAAAAGTACTGAGGAAAATCTCTTCCGGCTTTATGCCGTGAAAAACGATTAGATTGAGACTCCTCCACAAAAGCACTGCAGTTTTACCCGAGCCCGGCCCGGCAACAAGAAATAACGGGCCGTTTACATGTTTAATAGCTTTTTCCTGGTTTGGATTGGGCTTAAAGCCAACCTTTTTAAAAAGTTGCCTTAAGGTAATAGCCATTGAAACATCTCCCCATCAAAAAAATAATGCTGCTTAAATAACTACTTATAAATTTATATGTGCTAATACAATTATTTTTTAGGTTTTAAAGACAGATCCAGCACCCTAACTTGTATATCATGATTGTATTCTTCGTATAGTGTGTTGTTAAAAACGTTGTTTCGGTACATTTTTTCCGTTATATGTATTCGTTCGTCTCCAGTCCATAGCCATTTAACCCCTACCCCATGCCCATGACAACTCTTATACTCCCTAATATTATAATCAACTATTACACCAATCGCTTTAATGCGAATTTCTTTCGAAGCGATTACAATTGACTTGATATAAATAAAATCGCCTATTTTTACTTTTCTTAAAATAGAATATAACACTGGGGCATCATCTGGTTCCCACCCTATGCAAGCACATTTATTATCAATAAAAATTTGAGTCATATCATACTTTCCTTCATACATAGCACCAATACCATAAATAGCCATAAATGTTCAACTCCTTTTGAAATTATTTATATATATATAGGCTTAATATCTTGGTAAAATCTGTTAATAATTACAATCTCTATTTTTTAATTAACAAATATGAAAATTTTTCCTCAATAAGTTTTTTTCTAGCCTCAATAAAATTATCATAACTCTCTAGTTTCCATAGCTCTTTATCTTTGGGGATTAAATGCATTTCAAAGTAATCATCGCTTTTATCAGCAAACCATTTCTCAGGCGTCAAATTAGATTTTCCTCCCGCTCCATTTTCCTGCTGGGTCAAAAGCATACAATTGGCAATTTGATCCCGGTCCTGACTTTTATATTTCAGAATATTTTTGTAACCTGTTCTTGGGTTTTCTATCTTAACTGTCTTCAATAAGCTCTGTGGGAATACGTGATCTATTTGGGGGCTACTATTTTTAAAAGCCGGGTAATAATTGAAATCTTTGTACCACAGATTAAAAAACAGATGGATATTTTTTGAACCATAATATTGCTCCAATATTGTTTCCCGGGTAATCTCCAGACTTCTGCCTTGCGCTCTGATCACATCAAAAATTTCACCCACAAGGAAATCCTGACTTTTATTAATAGTATCAGTACACCGATCAATCAATGTATCCGGGCTACCACTAAAACAGCCAGTTATTAACGTACGCAAAATATAGTTATCAATTCCTGTAGCTGTATTCCATTTTTGCTTATAATGGTACCGGAAAAAAATTAAAGGGATCAATACCAGGTAAGAGGAGAGTGCTTTATCACTACGAATATATGTCTTCCCCCATAAAAAATCTTTTACATCCTTAATGGCATCAGCAATATCTGGCCAATGATCAATAATATTTTTCCCGGTTTCATGTTCTAAAGGGCAGCTCCGTCCGGTCATCAGCCTGGCGGGATCTCGCGTCAGTCAGGAAGTACAGCTTCCCGTGCTCCAACTTCAAATTGTCAGCGGGAAAATCATAGATTATGCTGATTTTATTTTCCCCGTTAAACTCGTAAATGCCGGGTCTGTCGATCTTTCGGGAGTAAAACCAGTCACCACAGGCGGCCGTTTCATAGGGAGACACATTAACTGCCCCAGGCAGCGCCCAGCCAGGTTATTGCTGCGACAGCAACTTTTTTTACCAGTATTGTCCGCTCCGTTTGAATTTAAGGTCAGCTGGGATATTTAACCTCAATTAATTCAATTACATTCTAGCAGATTTGTTGTCCTAAATATGACGTATTTCAAAATTTTTTCATTTAACCCAGCCCTTTAATTTCTTTAATCAATTGAGCCAGGGTCACTGCCTCCACTTTTGCTTTAATTACCTTGTCAGGGGTGGTATTCCCAACCAGTCCCTTGCTTCAGAAAATTTAGGACGCTTACCCATTCCAATAATGGCCTCATTGGGGTTATCCCTGATGGCCTCCACCACCAGCGCCAAGATGTCTGAGAAGTGCTCCACCTTCAAATTGTTGTATTTGCCGCAGCCCAGGCAGCAGCCCCAAACACTGTGGCTGCCGGACAGCGGGCTGCCCCCGGCGCCGCAAATGCACACCTCCCCGCCGCAGTAACGGCAGGCAGCCCTCAACTTGCCCTTTGCCACAGCTGCGACAGAACACCAAGGGGGATCATCCCCCCGTGGACAAGTATCACCGATATGAACGCCGAATCAAAGGTGCAGAAGATATACCTTGGTGTGCCGATGATCACCTGTGCCTTGTCTAGGATAAGACCCAGGTTTTCGGCAAAAAGCTTGCTCTCCGCCGGCCGGTCATCCGGGCCGGGTATATAGATATGGACTGTCATTTTAACTCCCCTTTATCCCTTGCCACCGCAGTTGTGGGTTCACTCACCATGACCACCCCTTCAAATTTTTTGAGGCCTGCCGGGTTCCCCCTGCCCTCAATTACATTCTATGTGGTGTCGGAGACGGGACTTGAACCCGTACGATTGCACTTCCAATAGTCCAGCAATAATCAACATTAACCATTTCATGATTTCACTCTCCCAGTAGAATATAAAAAATAAAAAGCCAAGGCTGATATTATAAATATCTCCCAGGCTTTTATCCTTCCGTGAAACACAGCTTCCTTCATGCGTCCTTCTGAAAATTTTTAGATGCTTGAATCATCCCTTCAAAATTTTAGTTTGACTACCATGCTATGTTAATTGGCATAATTTTTAAAGACTTTACTTCTCAGCCCGCTCCACATTTCATCCGAAACCAGGCCCAGCCGCCAGATGGCAATGCCTTCCAGGCCGTACCGCTTGGCCACACCAACCTTGGTCATAAGGCTCTCCGCTGTCTCGCTGGGTATGGAAATTCCCAGCACTAGCTTTTTCGGCGGAACAACAACACCGGCCATCTCCACAGCCTCTACGACCAGATTTAACGGCTCCGGCCTGGCGCCATAGTCATAGGCCATAATAATGATCCGGTCGGCAAGTCCCCCGAGTGTCTGGTAGTCATAACCCTGGTAAGCGCTGTTCGGCGCGTGGAGGGTCAGGGTCAGACTGCGGTCATTTTTCCGCAATTCCAGTGATAACAGCCGGACGAATCTGTTTAAGCGATTGCGCACCGCAGTCAATTGCTCTCCCTCTTCCGACCAGCCTAAACCTTCAAAGTCAAGGTTTACGCCTTTGTATAGGTTGGCTTCTTTTGTAATCGCGCCAATGGCCCTGGACATAGCAGCCTCGTTAGTCAACAGGTTGGAAAGTAAGCCGGCGCCATCGGTAAGGTGCACCACCATCCCTGTCTCCAGGTTGTACCGGTCAGCCGCATCAAGTATATCTTCCCAGCCCTCCGGGCGGCGCCACCCCGAATTGCTGCCGGTGAGAAGATTGCCCTGCTCATCCAAGGTATACCAGCCCAAAGCCAATGCTGATACCACATCAATATTACCGCTGCCTAAAGCAGGGTAGGCTTTCCCAAAAAGGTTAGTCCAGCTGCTGGTTTCCTGGTCCCCCAGGGCATAAAAGCCAACTACTGTCATCGCTTTAGGCGGCGAAGTGATATGCACGTAGCGCTTAACCCCGTCCCATTGCACCTGACAATTAAATGCCTCGGTAAAGAACCGCAGAGGGATTAGCGTGCGGTAGCCATGGATTACCGGCGGAGCATCCAAAATAACGGGGGTATCATTCAGGTAAGCAGTCTTGCTGCCAATCCCCAGCCAAATAGCTATTTCCCCATCCGTTGCGGTTATTGTCTGAGTGCTGCCGTTCCAGGTTACTGCTACGTTCAACGCCTCTGCAACAGCCCGGAAGGGCACCAGGGTGCGGTCATTTTCGATAACTGGCTGCGTGTCAAAGACTACCGGCAGACCGTCAAGAAACACCTGGATCACACCCGGCTGTTCCTGGGCACCAGCCGATGAAGCCAGCCCCCCGGTAAGGAAAATTGAACAGGCAATAACCAAAATTAAAAGCTTTTTCACCATTTTGCCACTCCCCTGATCTTGCTATCTTACTTCTTCCTGTCGCTTATTAATGCAGCACCAGAATACATTTCTTTTAGCACAATTTCTACATAATGACAGAAGTATCCTTTATTTTTGTGCAGAGAATAAACAAAATCAGTAGACCGCCGGTTGTAGCATAATTAATTTGATTTCTTTTTTTCATGTTCGAGACTCCATTCTTTTGTGTTGTGTTGGGCTTTTGCCTAATAATACATTAACCTCGGAGTCCCAAAAATGGTAGAATTTCGTTGTCACGTCAGCGATACGATTCGTGCCATTGGCGTTTTATCAGCAAAGCTCCTCCTCGTAAATAAAAACTCCCTCGATACTTAACCCGAAATATCTGGCAATTTTAAAAGCCAAGATGATTGAGGGATTATACCGCCCGTTTTCCAACGAACCAATCGTTTGTCTTGACACTTCCAGAGCTAAGGCTAAATCCTCTTGCTTTATACCTCTAGCTTTGCGGATTTCCTCTAATCTATTTTTCAAGTTTTAAATCCTTTCTATGGAAAGTTACCTTTCCATATTGCCATTATATCACCACCAGCAAAATGACAAGCTTTCCATAAAAATAGCGGGCTTTGTTTCAAGACCGCTTAAGAAAAAATAAATAATCTTAATCATTGCGCGATAAAGGAGTCCAGGATCACTACGGGTATTTTTACCCCTTGCACCCTATTTTTGAATTGATCCCAGCTATCGTAACTAAGGCCATAACCTTCGCACCCGCTATGCCGCAAAAACATCTCCGCCAGGGTACCCTTATCCACTTCATCCCCAATATACAGCTTGTCATTTTCCAGATTGCCGATGTTGTACAGATTTAGCAGGTGGCTGAGAAAATTCCGATCGTTCTCCCGGTTTTCCTTATCCGTCAGTGAGTTGCCGCTCAAAAAAATGGCCCCGTCGTGTTGGTCCAATAAAAAGCCACGCGCTGCCAGGATGTTAAATATACGTTGCTGATAGGGCATATCCGGCGGTGCGATCATCGAAAAAATGGCTCCACTAGTTTTGCGCGCTTATCTATTTTTCCCGGCATTGTTACCCCCCCAAGGCTGAGCATTTTGATTAACATAGTTCTGTGCTTTGATCTCGTGCATATAAACGTATACCCCAACATCAGTAACAATCTTCCGCCTGTTTCATGGATTCGTTCGCAAGGTAATACAAGCTGCCTTCACCCTCAAGACGATTTAATCTCTCCTCGGTCTCCTCATCTACCTCAAACAGTTCACCCTTGACAGAGTCGTTCTTATCCGGCTTGATTTCAGGAAAACTTCCAGGATTGTATAAAGAATAACCGTGCAAAATGGCCTCTCCAAAGAATAACCACGTACTTTCTTTACAACCATAACATGTACCCTTTTTGAACAGCTATGGCAAATTCTTTCATTTCTTTATAGTCTATAGACTAATTAACAATTTTTCTAATATACTCCTTAACTCGTTAAAAAAATGGTCTAAATTTTTATCGTAACTATAAAATACAAATTGTATTTGTATTGATTTCGGATCAACAGAATCACCTGTGATTTTATCTTGACGATACGGATTTATTAATTCCTCAAGCTTTTCTTTCCATTCATTATTGGGTAGATTACTGCGATAAAAGCGAAAGCTAACTGACGTTTTGGTTCTTGTGTTATTTATCCGATAGTATTCTATTGCACCAATCTGTTTTCTCACTGCATCTTGATTTTTTAAATAATAGCTGCGAGGTAAAAAAATTTGTTTTGTTTGAGATGTACCTTTCCAATCAATTTCAAATCCTAAATTATGAAACTCTTCTTTGATTTTGTTATAAATGTCAGTAAGTTGCCCCAAATTAATATCGTCTGGGTTATTAATCAATATCCTAATACTCCTTTATCATAATTTTGGATCTTCCTTTAGAGCATTACCTATAGTGACACCAAATAGGCCACCACTAATTTTTCCGCTGATATTTAAAAGCACCTTCTATATATCGTATTTTAATAATGCTGAACCTAGTCACGTTTTTTAAATTATCCTGACAATACTTCTATCGCTTTTTCACCAAGAGCTTTTTCTGTCTTCCATCTTCTGGGGTGAGACGGCCATTTATCACGATCCGCTGAAACTACTAACCGGTCATAAGTGGAAGCCCATTTCAGCAGTTCTGCGGCAATATCTTTGAACTTATCCTTTAGAAAGCCCATTAAAACAAAAGGGGAATTTTTACACACTTTAGCAAATTCATCTTGATTGTGAACTATCGGATGTTCCAATAAAAACCGCTCAATTTTATTTTCATTGATAATACTTAAGATTTTTTCATGATATATTGAAATAGCTTTTCCCTTGGGACACACCGCACTAGAAATATTGTATATGTTAATATAGCCATTTAGAGCTATCTTTTTCCGGTTTTGATATGCTTGTTGAACAGCAAATATTATATTACGCATGGTAAGATCAGGATAACCATATCCTTCGAGGAATTCACTATTTCCGATTCCCATCTCAAATTCCTTCCAGCCAGGTATCCGGCCAAGGCTAAAAGAACCGGGATTAGTCATTATAACAGTACCGGTCAGATTATTTTCTTTCCCAAACTCTACTCGTGTTTTGTTTCTAACTAAAATGCATTTACCATCGTCATTTTTATACCAATTTCCTTTAGGATCACGAAATCTCCTCATTTCAGAATAAACAAGTTGATCATACTTACGGCTCTTTTCCATAAAACACCCTCCAGGTCCAGCTCAACGCTCATATTTATGCCCACACTTTTTTGGTGGTTAACCCGCGCATGAATTTTTATCTCCGGAATCGCTCTGCTCCTAAACCGGCTATGCCACCGCTGTTGTGCCGCGGCAACAGGTTCGCACGTACCAAAGCTCCGGTAAGGTTAGTTTTTTATTACTATGGGAAGACATTCCTATTCATAACAATTCTATTTTATCAAATAAGTGCTCTATCTTTGGACATTTCTCGAAATTTATTCAGACAACCGGTCGTCCGGAGGTTTTTCCCAGACATCAATTTCATTCTAACAAGCCAGCTGTCCTTATATGTCATAGGTCAAAAATTTTAAGAAATGTTTTGACCAGAATAATTTTCTGGGTGACAGACTGTTGTCACCAGCCAGGCTTAAAATTTATTTAACAAGGATAAGTTTAGAGACGGCCAAAGTTAAAGCGCGAAATCAATTAACCATATATTCAAGGAGGGATTCACCACATGGAACCTATTAAAATTGACATGGCTCTTGACAAACACTTTCTGCTGCCCGGGAACAAGCAGGTGGCCTACCTGATGATCAAGCTGACCGCACCCGAGGAGGCGGCAGCCAACAGGCTGGTCCAGAACCTGTCCTTTGTGATCGACCGCAGCGGCAGCATGTCTGGGGAAAAGCTTGATTACACCAGGCAGGCTGTGTCCTTTGCCATTGGTCACCTGGGCCTGCAGGACCACTGCTCGGTGGTGGCTTTTGACGACATGGTCAGACTGGTGGCACCTTCCCAGCAGGTGGAGAATAAAGACGCCCTGAAGCAGGCTGTTCAGAGTATCCGCTCCGGCGGCCGCACCAACTTAAGCGGCGGCATGCTGCAGGGCCTGCGGCAGGTGCGGCAGGCTTTTCGGGAGGAACAGGTCAACCGGATCTTGCTCTTGACCGACGGCCAGGCTAACGAGGGCATCACCGACCCGGCCAAGTTGGTCAAAAAAGCAGGGGAAATGGCCGCCGGCGGGGTGACCCTGACCACCTTCGGCCTGGGTGAAGAATTTGAGGAAGAACTGCTGATGAAGATGTCTGACGCCGGCCGGGGCAACTTCTACTACATCCAGTCGCCGGACCAGATCCCGGGCATTTTCCAGGAAGAGCTGGCCGGACTCTTGAGCACAGTGGCACAGAACCTGGAGGTTACGATCAGGCCTGGAGAGGGCGTGGCGGTGAACGGCGTGCTGGGCTACCCCTTTACCAGTGGGGAAGGGGTGACGGTCAGCCTGCCCGACATTTACAGCGGCGAGGCCAAGATGCTCCTTATGGAGCTCGTGATCTCCCCCCGGGCGGAAGGTGCGCACCACCTGCTCGACCTGTCGCTGGAGTACGCGGATGTCAGGGAAAACTTGGCTCTGGTCAGCCTGCAGGCAGGCTTTGAGATTAATTTCAAGCCCGGTGCCGGGGATAGCCCGGCCGAAAACTTCGAGGTAATCAAGCAGGTGGAGCTGTTCCGCAGCGCGGAGGCTAAGGAGGAGGCCATCCGCCTGGCAGACCAGGGTGAATTTGAGGCCGGCAAAAGGGTCTTGGAAAGAAGCATGGGGAAAATTTAGAGTAAAAGGAAGCCTTACATACAGAATAGATGCAACTGCGGAATTTCCGCAGTTCTATCCATTTTCTTTTTTCACAACGACGGTTTTATCGCTTACCCTCAGCCCTGCCGAAGGTTTATGTGGAGGTAGTCGCTGTTTTTAACAGCGATGGCAGATTGCGCCCACTTTTCCTGACTTGGGAAAACGGGCGTAAATATAAAATTGACAGGGTTCTGGACATCCGCCAGGCAGCTGCCATGAAGGCCGGCGGTCAGGGTGACCGGTACACAATCCGGGTGTCGGGGAGACCTATCTTTTCTTTGAGCGGAATGCGAGTATAAGCGGCAATAACATTGGTAGATGTTTTGTGGAACGGAAATAGCTTCACAAGCTCTTTTTCGTCAAGACGAAATCGCAGGGGCATTTCAAAAAGCACTCGAAGCGCGCGCCGTCAACCTCCGTATGAAACCTGCCTTCCGGCACTTTGTCGATGCGAGTGGAATCGATACGTACACTTTTGGTTGTGAGGGCCGATGCATCGGCTGATCGGTATCGTTCACATCGGCGTAGTTCGAGCGTTTCGGCAAGGTTAGCCGCAGTGCCTTCGCTATCGTATTCGAAATTTTACCTCTATCTTGTGAACTTAAAGTTTTCCCATCTTTCATCAGCTCGACCTTTTCAAAATCTCTGAATACACAAGTCAGCATGGAATAGTGCATATGAGTTTTCCATAGTGAAGAAATTCCGCCGAAGTAAGTTTTGTGTTTTGATGTTAAGTAGTTCCTAAAACAATATCCTTTGTTTTTTCTATCCACTGGTTCGTTTCCATTTAGTTACGGTCATCCCTTTCTTCTTCATTTTTAGCAAGTGGCTTAATTGTTGCTGGTTGTATTCTCGTAAAGAATTTTTTCACAGCCGGAGCTAAAGCGTCTTCCTGCCACATTTGATATAGATAAATTGAGATGAATTGAGGAATTGCTGGTAAATAGGCTAAGAAGTTGGTGACATTAATCCTTACCCATATCCCCCGGTAACTTAGCCAGGGCTGTATTAAAAGAATAAACACAAATGTTAATAATACCTCAGTAACTATAAACAATAAAAATCTGCCGTAGGTATATTTTAATATCCAGATTTCCATTGCCAAAAGAGCAAAGGCTAAAGGTAAAACCTCGTTTAGGGGATAAATGCTCTCTCTAATAGTCCACCAGTTCCAGGAAACACCCATATCAACAATGATTATGTTTGTAATCGCAGTAAACAACGCGGCTGGCATAAACGTTTAATATCTTTTTTTGGTATAAATAAAAGCGACAACCAGGGTATGAGCCATATAGACCATAATATAAATCGGTTACTCATAATTAACCTCCCAATTTTAGTAATGTATATATCTTCTCCTAGCTCCTGTAAAATATTAACCAGCCAATAGAAAAAACACCCCGTTGCAGGGATGTAGGTTTAAGGATGTCTTTGTTAGGTTTTCTCCAACAGTCATTATTCTCATATCAACAGCGAGGGCAGATTGCGCCCACTTTTCCTGACTTGGGAAAACGGGCGTAAATATCAAATTGACAGGGTTCTGGTTCTGGACATCCGTCAGGCGGCTACCATGAAGGCCGGCGGTCAGGGTGACCGGTACACAATTCGGGTGCCGGGTAAGGAGACCTATCTTTTCTTCGAATGGAATGCGAGTAAAAGTGGCAATAACACTGACTTTTTTGGTGTCGGAGACGGGACTTGGTCAGAAATGTATTTTGAGATTTTAAACATAGGTAATTTACATCCTTAAAGTAAGTGCAAATTATACTTGTTGGCTCACCAACACATAAGAACCGTCAACAGCAGTTTAAGGAGTTCTGCTGAAAGTTAAATTATTTCAAAAAATAATTGGTTGAATACAATTAATTTATGAAGGAATTATAATATTTTTTGTCGAATGAGAAAATAACAGCAAGTTACAGCATCTTACGTGATGCTGTTTTTTTTATATTTTGATTACCATGGAGAAAGATATGGATAATAAAAGAAAAATAAACACGAACTCAGTGGGATGGAAAATGTCTGATGTTGCCAAATGCCCAAATTGTGATAATTTTTTATACTATCTAACTGGATTTCATAATAGCGAAAATGAATTTTGGTGCATAGAATGTGGCTGGAAAGATGTAAGCAATCAGACAGGTATTATGTGCCCTATATGCAAAACAATGAATTCAAAGTATGTGAATGTTTGTTCTAAGTGTGGTCATTGGCCGTTGATTTTAAGAAATGCCCTAGTAGTGAACAATGAGAAGTCTATTTCACTCTCAAAAAGGACTAACACTTTTAGTGCCAAAAATATAATAATAAGTTTTGCAATAATTTTGATTGTAGTTCTCATTACTAAAAATTTTGGAAACCAAAACAGGGACCCCATTAATATCAATAACCCAGTCCAAACAGTACAGGACTTAAGTTTTAACCAAGCGGTTCAACCTTTACCTGATAACGGGACAAAAATTAAGTTTTTTAAAGGTGAAGGAGTAGCACCATTCAAGATCATAACGCCTTCTGGAGATGTACATTATTTTGTTAAGGTCGTCGATTGGAATTCAAAACAACAGATTTTATCAATTTTTGTACGTTCTGGGCAGATAGCAGAAACAAAATTACCTTTAGGATCGTATGAAATAAGATATGCAACAGGTAAAACATGGTATGGGCAAAATTATTTATTTGGACCTGAAACTTCTTATAACAAAGCTGATAAAATTTTGAACTTTTATAAATCCGGGAATATGATTCAGGGCCACACAATTGAACTGATACAAAGAATTGGTGGAAATCTTGAAACGAGTAAAATTGGTCCAAATAATTTCTAAATATAACGAGCTTAAACGGCTCGGCATCGAGGCAATCAACGACTGATTGCGTGATAATCAAAAAAAGAAGCTGCCGGGGCAATTGGTAGGATCATGGTAGTGGCTTTGGGGGGATAAAAGCACAAATTTCTCGATGCGTCAAGAATTACACACATGGTAAAAAGACTATAAAGATGGGACAATAACCTGAACATAACTAAAGAAAGAAAGGAATGTTCAGGGATGGATAGCAAACCTGCCTGTTCCGATTCCGGACCTCCAAACCCGTTGCAGGCCATGAGCCTGACGCATAGCAATAAAGCTACAGGTCAGGCTCGTCTGTCTCTTGGCTCTCTTTCCAGCCGGACTTCTTGCATCGTGCCCTGTCCTAAGTGCGGGTGACCGGTAATCCCGGTTAGATCAGCCGTTGTTACCGCCTGCATATTTTCTGCAGGTTGTCCTGCTTACCGTGACCACCCAATCAGAGGAAACACGGGAACGTTTTGGCCAGGCGGCTATCTACAAATCATTTCTATCCAAGCAGCGCTGCCGTCAAGTCCAGCGGATCCATAATCTTGCCGCCTTTATAGACTCGCATGTTACCCGATGCGATTTCGTCTATCAGTATCACATTGCCATCATTGTCGATGCCGAATTCCAATTTGATATCGTATAGCTCCAACCCTTTCCCCTGCAGCACATCACTAATCAAAGCCGTAATTTTCTGAGTGCTTGCTTTGATTTCTGCAAATTGCGCGGCGGACATAATACCCAGGGCCTCCAAGCCTTCCACCGTAACTAAAGGATCTCCTCTTTTATCATCCTTTAACGTAGCTTCTACATAAGCGTCCAGCTTGTCCCCTTCCTTCACATAGGCTCCGTAACGGCGCAGGAAGCTTCCTACCGCTTTGTAGCGACAGATAATCTCCAGGCCCTTGCCGAAGGCTTTTGCCGCCTTGACGTCCATGGTTCCGTTTTCCACATCAGCACTTATATAGTGGGTTTGGATGCCGGCTTTTTTCAGCATTTCAAAGAACATAGCGGATACCTTCAGGTTTCCTTTTCCCATCCCTTCAATAGAAAGGCCCACTGTGTTGGCCCCGGGGTCAAAAACACCGTTTTCGCCTGTCACATCATCCTTGAATATCAAGCGGTAGTTCCCGTTTTCCAAGGCAAAGACATCTTTGGTTTTGCCCTTGTATAATTCTCTCATGGCAGTTCTCCTTTTTTATCCATTATTCTACAGCAAAATTCTACAGCAAAACAAATTTTCCTGCCTGACAGGCTAAAAATAAGCCCGCCCCGGAGTCTATCGGGTGGGCCTGAACCTTGTTGGTGTTATTATGTTGCTTCCCTGGAGCAGCCCGGACCTTTCTAATAAACAGACGGCTTATTGTATTCAACATCCTTAATCTCAAACTGGTACCAGTTATAGTCCCCGGTTTCCAGTTTCCAGATGACTTCCCCAGCGGCAGGAATCCTTATTCCGTTAAACTCTTGATGCTGCTTCAGGTTAACAACCCAGGTTTTCATCAGGTACTGGCCGTTAAAGTCCCCGTATCTTTGGGCCACAAAGCTGACTACCTCACCCTTTTGATTAAAGGTAAACACCCCCGAGGCCGTTATCCCGCCGTACGTCATGGTGGCCCTGGCTGAATCGGCATCCACTTCTTCCCACTGAATATAGTTACTCAGGGCCGCAGTCGGGAACCACACGGTCTCGGCCAGATAGCGCAGCATGGCGCCCTGGTCGATTTCTTTTCCGCTGGCATCTGCAACCTTTACCAGTGAGAGGACCTTGATCAGCATGTGCCCCCGGCCTTCTTCATACTGATCCCTTCCTGCAAAATATATGAGCGGGGCCATGTTGACTCTTACCTTCCAAATAAACCCGGGCTCAGCCACCCTATAGTATTGTTGCGCATCGGCGGGCATCCAGGGGCCGTCCTCTTTGATCCGCATGGAAACTTTTTGCTTTAAGCGAGCAGCCGCTATTCTTTCCTTGCCGGCCACCTGGGCCTGTTCCAACCATTTTTGCACCACCGGCGGCAGGCCCTCAAGGTCGGATCTCTGAATAATATCACCTTTATTTTCCACACCGCTGAAAAATTCGCTTACTTCCTTATCTATATTTTTGTTAAACTGTGCATTGGCAAAGAATGAAACCACTAAGACCAGAGCGAAAACTCCCAGGATACCAACTAAAATTATGAGTAAAATTTTAGGCACACCATTTCCTCCGTTAATTTTTATCCGCCTTAAAGCAAACTAAAGGATAACATTTAAAAAGCTGAAATGCAAATTGTTGTTGTCTGTTCACTTGCCAATATATGTAACGACGTGGTCAAGTTGTCCACGTGCCCACTGCTGCACTAATTTATGGGGTGTTACATAATTTTTTTTATTCAATTGCAAATAATAAGCAAGAATGGAGGTGTCCTTTTTTGTCACAGGTCTTTTGCAGTGTAAGTAATTGTCATTACTATGGGCAGGGCAATGTGTGCCAGGCCAATCAGATCATGGTCACGTCGGGCACTATGGCTCAAAACTTATCACCACATATAGATGTACCATATGCAGCCCAAATTAGCCAGACCCCTGTCGACAAATCTCCGGAAACCTGTTGCAAGACTTTTGTGCATAAGAACGATTTCTTCCAGAACACAGACGGGGCTCTAAAGAAATAATTAATTTGCCGGGGGGCCAAACGGTGGAAACAACGCTTGCAGTCGGAAAAAGCATACCCAAAAAAGAATCCTGGGATAAAGTGACCGGGGCGGCTAAGTATAACACTGATTTTAATGAGCCGGGCTTGCTGCACGCCTGGCTGGTCACCAGCCTGTACAGCCATGCCATAATTAAATCCATAGATAAAACAAAAGCTTTGGAAATACCCGGCGTTCTGTCGGTGGTCACTGGAGATAGCATGCCCCGCTTGACCGGACCGGTTTTGGAAGACCGCCCGCCACTGGCCATTGGTAGAGTGAGATATTTCGGGGAGCCAATTGCCATTGTGGTAGCGGACAGCTTAACTAGGGCTAAGGAGGCTGCAGGTCTGGTATACGTTGAGTACCAACCACTACCCACGGTAAATTCCGTCAAGGAAGCTTTAGAAGAAAAGTCCCTGCTGCACGAGCAGCTCGCTACATACCGGCACCAAAAGGCAAACGAAATCTTTTCCCTGCCGGGAACGAATATAGCTAATCACATCAAAATTCGTAAAGGTAATATGACCAGGGGCTGGGCGGAAAGCGAAGTTGTTGTTGATTCGGTCGTCAAGCTTCCCCAGTCAGTGCATGCCGCTATGGAGCCACGCAATGCCAGGGCGGAAATAAAGCCGGACGGCAAGGTGATTATTCACACTTCAACCCAGGGCCCTTACGATGTTAAAAAAGATTTAAGTTACTATTTTAATCTTGAGGAAAGCAAGATTGTAGTGCTAGTGCCTTTGGTGGGCGGGGGATTCGGCGGCAAGACCACCTCGCAGCTGGAGATCCTAACCCTGCTGGCCAGCAAGGCTGTCCATGGCCGTCCGGTGAAACTGGTTGAGTCACGGGAGCAGGACTTTACCTCCTCGCCCGGGCATCTGGGATTGGAAGCCAGAGTAAAGCTGGGTGCCACCCGGGAGGGTCTGCTTAAAGCAATTGAGATAACTTGCTTCGTAAATACCGGGGCCTATACTGATTCGGGGACCAAAATGACCAGGGCGATGGCCGCTGACTGCACCGGTCCCTACAATATTGAGCATGTTCACGGTGATGCCTACTGCGTCTACACAAATCATACCTATGTAACGGCTTTTCGCAGCTTTGGGCGTCTATCACACACCTTTGCCATTGAGCGGGCTATGGACAAGCTGGCCTTTGCCCTCGGCATTGACCCGCTGGAGTTAAGATTAAAAAATGCCATCAAACCGGGTCATTTTACCCCCACCGCAGTCAGGTTGAATTCCAGCAATATCGGGAATCTTTCAGCCTGCTTGGAAAGACTAAAAAAGCTGATCAACTGGAATGAGGGGATCAGGATTGTGACTGCCCACAACAAAGTGCGGGCAAAAGGGATCAGTTGCCTGTGGAAAACCTCCAGCAGCCCGCCTAATGCCACGGCAGGGGCCATTATTACCTTTAACCGGGACGGCACGCTTAATTTAAACGTGGGCGCCGTTGAAATTGGCATGGGAATCAAGACGGCGCTGGCCCAGATCCTGTCTGAAAAACTGCAGATGGATATCAATAAAATCAACGTCGTTATGGAAGTTAACACGGAAACGAGTCCCAAACACTGGAAAACCGTGGCCAGCATGACCGGCTTTATGGTCGGAAACGCCGTCTTGGATGCGGCGGAGGACGTCATCAAACAGCTTTGCCGGACCGCAGCTGTGGTTTTGAGATGTCCCCCGGAAGTGTTGCAGGTAGGCGGGGGAAGAGTTTTTATGAAGGCTGATCCTGACATATTTGTTGAATTCAAAAACATTGTTTGCGGCTATGAATACCCGGACGGCAGCTCAATCGGGGGGGAAATCATCGGCCGGGGCAATTTTATCATGCATCATTTACTTCCCATGGACCCCGAAACCGGCAGGGGAAGGCTGGGGCCGGCCTGGGCGGTGGGGGCGCAGGCCGTGGAAGTTGAACTGGATATGCTTGACTATAATTACAAAATCCTTAAAGCGGCTACTGTGATAGATGCAGGTAAAGTATTGAACCCCAAAAACGCCCGGGGGGTAACCATGGGCGGCATGTGCATGGGCTTGGGCTACGGCTGCCGGGAAGCCAATCTGTATGACAGCGGCGGGGTAAGGATCAATCCGCAATTTAGGACTTACCATTTGATTCGGTTTGGGGAAAACCCCGAATATCTGGTTGATTTTGTGGAAACACCGCAAGTGGATGCTCCTTACGGGATGCGGGGCATTGGTGAACACGGGATCATCGGGATGCCCGCGGCTCTGGCCAATGCTTTGTCGGCTGCGGCACAGGTCAACCTTGACTTTACGCCGCTGACGCCGGAAGCGATCTGGCAGGCCAAAAAGGAAGTGATGTCATGATTCCTTTTAATTTCGAATATTATAAGCCGGCCACGGCCAGGGAAGCGGTGGATTTATTTCATACCTTGCAAACCCGGGATAAAAATCCGATGTACTACGGCGGCGGAACTGAAATCATCAGCTTTTCCCGTCTTTATCAGCTATATCCGAAAGCAGTCATTGATATCAAAGGAATTCCTGAGTGCAATGTATTGGAATTTCAAAATGACCGGCTGGTTATCGGAGCGGCTAAAACCCTGACCCAGCTCCAGGAGTCCAATCTTTTTCCTTTATTGAGCTGGTGCGCCGGGCGGGTGGCTGACCATACCATCCGGAACAAGATTACCCTGGGCGGCAATATTTGCTCCAGGCTCCCCTACCGCGAGGCTGTTTTGGCCTTGCTTGTTGCCGACTGTGAAGTGGTTATCCAGAGGAAGGGTGAAACTAGGACAGAGCCTTTGGAAAGCATTTTTAACCAGTCCCTGCACCTTGACACAGGCGATTTGCTGCTGCAGGTAACCGTAAACAAAAGTCATACGTGCTTGCCCTTTTTTAGCACAAAGAGAACAGCCAACGGTGATGTCAATTACCCCCAGGATCGAATCGGTTACCCTGTCCTTTCCACCGCCTTTATGAAAAATTCAGGGCGTATTCACGCCGCCTTCAGCGGGCTATGCCCGTTCCCATTCCGCTCCCATGAACTGGAGGAGGTCCTAAGCGATCAGGAAATGGCAACTGAATTGAAACTCGCTAAGGCGGTTAGTTATTTGCCGGCACCGATTTTAACAGATATTGACGGCACGGCGGCCTATCGTGAATTTGTTCTCCGGAACACCCTGGCTAGAGCCGTGGAACAATTGGAAGGGGTTAATTGTATATGCTAGAAACTCAAAAATATGTTGAAACTGGTCTTTTGGAACTAGTGGTTAACGGAGAAAAAAGGAGCGTCATGGTTAGACCGGCAGATTTACTGCTCGATGTTCTGCGCGATCAACTGGGACTGACCGGCGCCAAGCCCGGATGTAAAAACGGCGACTGCGGCGCCTGCACCATACTTGTTGACGGATGGCCAATAAAGTCCTGTTTGATGCTCGCCGTGGAAGCAGTGGGACATGAGATAACAACGGTCGAAGGCTTGAACGGCACCCCGCTGCAACAGGCTTTTGTTTCGGAATTCGCCTTTCAGTGTGGCTACTGCACCTCTGGATTTATCATCAATTGCCAGGCCCTGGCCAATATCCATCCCCAAGCGGATGAGGCTATAATTAGAGAATGGCTGCAGTCCAATCTATGCCGGTGTACAGGCTATGAAGAAATAGGGAAAGCGATCCTTTCCGTAATTTCTAAAAATTAGCGCCTATTGTAGTGGGCCGTCCCTGGTCCGCAGCCTTTTTTGCAGCTATTTACACAACTCCACCAAACTTTTTACGGTATTTGAGTTTCTGATTGTAATGCGGTTGTAAACAGATTTCCCCACGACTTTAGACCAGCGTGTCCTTGAGAACGTTTTTAATGGAGCAGACCAAAATATCACTCTGCCAAAGCTGCTGACTTTTTCATATTCAGGCTTAATTTCTCCTACTTCCTTAAATACTTCATCCACAGTGGTTGGCGGTCAATAGAAGCAGTGGTAAGCTTGCGCGTTTTCCAAAAGCGGAAAACCGCGTTTTTATTTCTGCACCCAGCGAAGGCTATCATCTGAAACATTAGGCAGCAGCCCAGCAGTTGACGCTTCTCCGGCCGGCATGGAGGGCCAAGGGTCATTTAACGGGAATGGTTAAACTTTTTTTCCTCCTGTATCTCCGTAAGCTGACCTTGATGATTAAGGCCGCTATTGCAAGCATGGCAGCAATAATAGCATATGCGGCCAGGGCAATGCTGTTTGGATGGCTGAGCAGGGCGATGGGATTGAGGCTGTTGTCCACCACCTTGCGCCCGTGAGTTTCATTGTAATACTGGGGCACCTGGGCTACGCCATTAACCTGTGTAAAGGATTGCAGGTATTCGGCAATGGCCAGCCACTCTTTGACCTCGCTGCCGGCGCCTCCGGCAGTATTTTTCACAACGCAGGCTTCGAAATCGGTAATGACACTGCCGTCTCTGGCCTTGGGCACAATGGACAGCAGCCCATGAGATTTATCCCCGACAAGGGAAAGCATCTGAGCGGTGTATAAGCTGGCGGCAACCCGGTAAAGCTGATTGTCATTGATTTCTTCCACCGTTCCATCCGGTTTCTGCAAAGTGGCGCTGACCACCCGGTTAAAAAGCAGGCGGTTGGGGTTAAAGGTGAAGCAAAGCCCGGACATGAACAGCTGGACATCTTCCATCATTGGCTGGATCGAGGCGTCCACCTCACAGACTGCCTTTAACTCCTTGCCGGTCAGGTAGACCGTAATCAAGGGGTAGCCCGGTGTCCCGTCCGGCCCAATACCCAGAGAGCTGGCGCAAAAGGCATCGGCAACCGTAATATTTCCTGCATAAAAAGATTCCCTGATCGTTCCCGCCGGCACGATGGCCGCATCAACTGGAACATAACCTGCCCCTTCGGCTTTTTTGATAGCGTAAATATAGGCGTCGCTGATTAAGTTGCCCAGGGGGTTCTCGGCATGATGGCTGATTATTTGATTAACTGGCTGAAAATTAAACGGTGTTGTGGCCAGCACCTGATCGTATTTCAAGTTGAACAGGGCAAAGTATTGGTCCTGCACCCGCTGCCGGTAATGGCTTACAATTCCAGCCATGCGGGGATCCTCCGGCAAGCGGTCGTCTATCTGCTGCAGGCGGTAACCAGCCAGCTGCCACTTTTGATCAGGACCCTGCGAGATGTTCATCACGCCTAGATTTTTGCAGCTGTCCCCGCAGGAGCCGATAATCGTCTGACCTGAAATAATCGGCCCGGCAAGCCTGGCATGCGAGTGTCCGCTGATGATCACGTCGATACCCGGCGCCTCTTGGGCCAGGATCTCATCTTCGGACTGCTGTCCGTTCGACCATGTGCCTAAGTGGGAGAGGCAGACAACCAGGTCTACCTGTTCCTGCTCTTTTAACAGCTGCACCATCCGCCTGGCAGTTTCCACCGCACTGGCAAACTTGACCCCCGACATGGGGGCCTTTACGGCCGCATCTTGGCCCATTAAGCCGAATATCCCGACTTTGACACCGCCCCGCTCGATAACCGTGTACTCTCTGATGCCGTAATTGTTGGCAGCCTCATGCAAAGACAGCAGGGAACCGGACAGACTGTCGTCCGGGCCTGGCGGGTAAATGATGTTGGACTGGACAATCTGCGGCAGCGGGTCCCCGCTTTGGCGGGCGGCGTTCAGGCTGTTGGCGAGGCCTGTAGCCCGGTAGTCAAACTCGTGGTTGCCCAGCGTGACCACATCATACCCCATCTGGCCCATCATTCTCAGCCCCGGAGCTTCGCTTTGAAAGAGGGTCTGCAAGGGGGTGCCCATAGAAAAATCACCGGCATCCAGCACTAGGGCTGCCGGGTTTTTCTTTTTCTCCGCGTCGATCGCGCTTTGCAGCCGCGCATAGCCGCCGGAATTAATAATTACTCCGTCCTGCTCGAGTTTGGCCGGCAGGAAGTGATCATGCAGGTCATGGGTGAAGAGGATCGTCACCGCTTTGCCGGCAGGCTCCCCCATTGCCCGCGCACCGGTCAGACAAACGGACTGAAGCAGGACCAAAACACCAACCATACAGATTAGAAGAGACTTTAATCTACCACTTGCCATAACGTTCCTCCAAAACACCGTGCATCACTCCTACATCAATACAATTATGATCTACTTTAACCCGTCACTACCCTGACGAAATACTCATCATGCTGCAAATTGGTCGAAAAGGTTATGAGCGGCCTTAGGGCCCCTTCCAGGTAATATTATCATATCATGGAAACACATACAGGCAAGGGCCTCCCTGTAGTCTGAAAATAACAAGTTTAAAGCAGGATATTGTTGCTAATAGTAGAAATATGCATCAGTTTATTTACGTCAGAGGATACGGTACCGCAGGTCCGTCAATTCTCTAAATCAGGCGTTAAATTAAGGGAGTGTTATTTTGGAGATCTACAACGTGCTCCTGATTTTGATCAACCTGTGTGGTGTGGTTATCATGGGCTATGATAAGTTTCTTTCCAAGCACCCGGGCGCCAGGCGGGTGCCTGAAAAAAACCTTTTCCTAAACGCCCTGGTCGGCGGGGCCATCGGGGTTTACCTGGGGATGTATATTTTTCGTCACAAGACGAAACACTGGCTATTTAAAATCGGTATCCCTATCATTATATTGGTTCAGGTTGTTTTGTATTTGATCGTTTTTTATAAAGGAGCTATCGCTACCCGTTAATGTCTGACATAATTCCGCCAGCCCCAAAACTAGTCGGTGAGGGGATTTTATTCTTATCAACCATATTACGGAAGTCGGCGAAATCGATGGTAACAGTTTCACCATCGTTACTGCGCTTTATGCTGCGAAGCATACCCGAAGTCTGCTCTGAGAAGTACGACCGGTAGCCGCGTGCTCTCTCTTCCTCCGATGGCCCTTTCAGCACTCTTTCGTCACAGGAAAGCTCCATATCCATACTCATTAATATGAATGCAACCCATACAAGAGGATTAAACCAGTGGATGGACAATACTAAGAAAGCTAATATCTTAATCATATGGTCTTTTCGCTGGATATGGGTCTGTTCGTGAAGAAATTATAGCTTCTTTCTTCAGCGCTAAGTCCAACCGGTAAATAAATCCTTGGTCGCACAAAACCAAACACAAATGGCGTCCTTATTGATCAAAGATGAAACAATTGCATTTTCATTTAGGAAAACACCTTTTTCACATAATTTCTTCAACACTGTATATGTTATGGATTTATCTTTTATATAGAAAGACTGGTTTTACCTGAAAACCTGGAGAAAATGCTTATGAAGAAAAACCAATTAAATTATCCTCCATGACAACAGAGAACCAGACTCTGCTGTAATCATTGGATAGGGTCATAAGCCATGTATTAATCGGCTGCGGCCTACGGTTTTTATTTTTCTAGATAGAACCCGTTCTAAGACAAATTAATATCATGGTATATCACCTTTTATAAGCGTTTAACGCCATGAACTGGAGGGAGATTTGGTGATATATCATGAAGTAAGTTGGATTCGTTCCAACGTGGGCAAATTCTGCCCACAGGTAAAAATGGAGGCCCTGGAATGGTACCGGCCACTGAAATATGTGCCCTGCTTTTTGCAAAAACCTTTGAAAAGCCTGATCCGGCGCTGGCGTAAAATTCCTGTTATTGTGCAGGCTGATAAAACAAGGGCAGGCGAATGCCCAATTAAGCAACTGGCAGATTTCGCTAAATGTCCCATACAAAGGGAGCTGCCGTTAATTGACTCATTTGCCACCATGGTTAGCGCCCGTCAGCTGGAATTGCTGTCCCAGCACAGGATGATCAAAAAAATTTGGTATGATCGTGAGGTTAAGGCTGTGCTTGATAAGGCCGCCCCGGCGGTTAAGTCCGCTAGGCTGTGGGACCAGAATGTCACCGGCAAGGGAATCGTTGTGGCGGTTCTGGACACAGGAATTTATGAACACGCCGATCTGGCTGGGCGGATTGTCGCATTCAAAGATCTGGTCAAACAAAAAAAAGTCCCGTACGATGATAACGGTCACGGCACTCACGTGGCCGGTGACGTGGGTGGCAACGGCAGTCAGTCAGGCTCAGAATATCGTGGTCCCGCTTACGAAGCAGGTTTGGTTGGAGTAAAAGTTCTCGACAAAATGGGTTCCGGACGTCTATCAACGGTTATTGAAGGTATCCAGTGGTGCATCAACAATAAAGATACCCTGAACATCAGGGTACTGAACCTGTCCCTGGGCAGTGCGGCCACTGAGAGTTACAAAAGTGACCCTGCCTGTCAGGCGGTGGAAAAGGCCTGGTCCAGCGGGATAGTCGTTTGTGTGGCAGCCGGTAATGAAGGACCGCATCCAAAAACTATCAGTTCTCCCGGTATTGATCCAGTTGTAATTACCGTGGGCGCTCTTGATGACAAAAATACTGCTGAACCGGGTGATGACCAAGTGGCCGACTTCTCCAGCAGGGGCCCCACCATTGACGGTCTGGTCAAACCTGATGTGCTGGCACCAGGGTTTAATATTATATCACTTCGTTCGCCCGGCTCACTACTGGATAAACAGAATAAAAAGGCCAGGGTAGGCAGCGGGTATTTTTCTCTATCCGGAACATCTATGGCTACGCCTGTATGTTCAGGGGTGGTGGCACAGATGCTGCAGGTTGACAAATCCCTGACCCCGGACATGGTAAAAAAAAGACTGATGGACACCGCGACAGCGCTGGGTAACCTGACACCAGATGAGCAGGGGGCGGGGCTTATTAACGCCGTCAGAGCCACCGGTCAACCGGAAGGTCCAGTTCTGGAACAGGCGTTGAACTGACAGAAATGATCATTAATCAACCAGACACTCGCCCTTGCAGCGGGTGTCATCTTAACTATTAGTGCTTTTCCGGCCTGGAATACCTCCAGTATGGGTTTTTGTTTCTAATCGGCCATCATAAAAGACTTAACGTCCCTGCGCTCCTTTCAGGTCCGATTAGGCTTGATAACCGGATAAAAGTATCAATAATTTCCGGCTTATTCCCGATATTTGTTTCAATATCATTACCGTAAGGGGTACCTCGCCAAAGGCAAGCGGGCTTCCGTTTAAAATATGCCTTTCGGTAGCAAGCGATAATAATGAATTAGCATAAGGCTTTTTAATATTTTCATTCAGTTCAGCGACTATGATGCCTTTGGGATTAATCATTGCAGGCCCAATTGCTGAAAACAGGGGAGTATCGTTGTGGTTTTTTGTTTCCGGGATCGTACTCCTGCTGCTTACGCTGGCAAGCGCCCTGCTTGTATAACCATAACAAAGCAAAACAGCCTACGCAAATAATGAAAATTAAAAGAGCCCGGGGAGCGTTAATCTCCTCTTTGGCTCTTTTATAGCCTTAAATATATCATATTTCTTAATCATATTCTCAGCGAGCTAACTGCTGGAGGATTCTTAAGGGCGTATCTACTTTTGGCAAGAGAAAGAAGCTTTTCATAACCTTCAAATTCCTTGAATATAATTTCTTCGAAAATATCAAACAGATCGTCTCTTAGTATTGTTACTAAGGCCCTTGAGTGCAAGATGATAGCTGACTGAAAGGCTAATGTTAAAAGTCCGATAGTTTCATCATCACTTGTTCTGATCTTATTAACTTGGCCTTCAGTATACTGATAGGTTCGGATGGTGGGTCTTGGTGGAACAGTAATTCCTTCGTAACTTGAGCTATAATTATCCATCATAATACTTATTAGTAAATCAATGTTATTATTGGGTTTCGCTAACTGGACAATTGACAGATTAATCTGTTAGACTTTTATGTGACAACTTACTTTCGCGAATAAAGCTGTCATTTTAAGAGCAATTTATTCTTGCCGGAGCTTTTTAAAAGGAGGTCCTTATGAGCAAAATAATTATCAAAGATCTAGTGAAGATTTTCGGTGACCATCCTGAAAAGGCTCAAGAGATGCTGAAAGAAGGCTACGACAAAGATGATATACTGGAAAAAACCAGACAGACCGTAGGAATATTTGATATTAACTTTTCCGTAAATGAAGGAGAAGTATTTGTGCTTATGGGTTTGTCAGGAAGTGGCAAATCGACTTTGTTAAGGTGTGTTAACCGCTTAATTGAACCTACCAGCGGTACCATTACAATCGACGGCGAGGATATAACTCTGGCTGAACCGGATGTCATAAGAGATATACGCAGAAACAAAGTCAGCATGGTATTTCAGCGTTTCGCCTTGTTTCCCCACCGGACGGTATTGGATAATGTAGCATACGGCCTGGAAATACAGGGTGTTCCCACGGCGCAGCGCCGGGAGAAAGCAGCGCAAGTAATAGAGACGGTTGGTTTGAAGGGCTGGGAATACAGCTTGCCGGATCAGCTTAGCGGTGGTATGCAGCAGCGGGTAGGGCTGGCCAGGGCTCTTGCCAACAACCCGGACATTCTCCTTATGGACGAGGCCTTTAGCGCCCTTGACCCGCTTATCCGCAAGAGTATGCAGGACGAGCTCCTATCCCTGCAAAACACTCTGAACAAGACCATCATATTCGTAACCCATGACCTTGACGAGGCATTGAAAATTGGAGACCGCATTGCTTTGATGAACAACGGAACCATTGTGCAAATCGGTACGGCCGAAGATATTCTCACCAATCCTGCAAACGATTATGTGGAGAGATTCGTTGAAGACGTGGACAAAACAAAAGTGTTGACCGCAGAGGGGGTTATGAAGGCGCCTGATCCGGTTGTTTTTTTGAAGGACGGGCCGCATGTGGCTCTGCGACGGATGAAGGAACACGGTATATCAAGCATTTTTGTTGTCACAAGGGAACGCAGGCTGGCAGGTATTGTTCTTGCTGAAGACGCTCTCCAGGCTGTAAAAGAACACCGGGAAGAATTCAGAAATATAATCATTGAAGATGTACCCAAAGTCAGTATTGCCACTCCTGTGATAGATGTCATCCCTGTATTGGCGGAAACAAAGTTCCCCGTTGCCGTAACCAATGATGACGATAAACTGGTAGGTATTCTTGTTAAAGGCTCGGTGCTGGCCGGAATGGCAAGGAAAGGAGATAATATTGCCTAAACTGCCGATTGGTTTATGGGTGGAACAAATAGTTGCTTGGGCACAGGTAAACTTAGAAGGGTTATTTGATTTTATTACGCTAATCATTGAAGTACTGGTTACACGTATTGAAACGGTTTTTTTAACCGTGCACCCACTGATTATTTTGGCTTTGGTTTTTATCCTGCTCTGGTCTCTTGCTAACCCGAAGGTAGCCATTGGTACAGCTATCGGCCTTTACCTCATCTACAATATGGAGTTATGGGAAGCTTCCATTCAAACACTTGCCCTGGTCCTTGCCGCTACCGCCCTGGCGTTGCTGTTAGGTGTCCCTTTGGGTATTCTGACGGCCAGGAGCAACCTTGCACACAAATTGATAATGCCTTTGCTTGACTTCATGCAGACTATGCCCGCGTTTGTCTACCTGATTCCGGCGGTATTGTTCTTTGGACTTGGCCAGGTACCGGGCCTGTTTGCCACGGTGGTGTTTGCCATGCCACCGACGATACGCCTCACCGGATTGGGCATCAGGCAGGTGCCCGCCCAGTTGGTAGAGGCTTCCGATGCCTTTGGTTCTACAGAATGGCAAAAGCTGACCAAGGTACAGATACCTCTGGCATTACCCACTATTATGGCAGGCATCAACCAGTGTATTATGTTGTCTCTTTCCATGGTTGTCATCGCAGCTATGATTGGAGCCGGCGGCCTGGGCGACGAGGTGCTGGCGGGCATTTCACGACTTGACATTGCCAAGGGATTTGAAGGAGGCCTGGCCATTGTGATCATGGCCATCATTCTTGACCGGGTAACACAAAGTTTCGGTGAAAGACACAGATAGAAGATATAAGAGTGTTTAGCTTAAGCAAGTTAGCGGTTAGGAACATGAAGTGTTTAGATGATGTACGCAGGTAACAAGGAAAGGAAGGTAATAAAATGTTTAAAAAGGTGTCCAAGTTGATGGTCTTATTAGCTGTCGTGGCTATGTTTGCCGGGGTAATAGCCGGCTGCGGGCAGCAGGCGCAGCAACAAGGCCAGGAAGACAAAGGACCGGTGGAACTGGGCTATGTGCAGTGGGATTCGGAAATTGCCAGTACCAATGTGATAAAAAAAGTATTGGAAGACCAGGGCTATCAAGTAACAATTACTGCAGTAGATGCTTCTCCCATGTGGCTGGGCGTGAGCGAGGGTAATTTTGACGGCATTGTTGCCGCCTGGCTGCCCGCGACCCATAAGGATTACTACGCGCAGGTTAAAGATAAAGTGGAAGATCTGGGCCCCAATCTGGAAGGCGCCAAGATCGGTTTAACAGTTCCGGAATACGTTACTATTAACTCCATCGAAGAGCTTAATAGTGTTAAGGATAAATTCCAGGGAAAAATAACCGGTATTGAGCCGGGTGCAGGCATCATGAAGGCCACGGAACAGGCAATAAAGGATTATAACCTGGACCTCCAATTGCAAAACAGCAGCAGCGCCGGCATGGCGGCAGCCCTGAAAAAGGCAGAAGACAAAGGGGATTGGATTGTAGTAACCGGCTGGACACCCCATTGGAAGTTTGCCAAGTGGGATCTCAAATACTTGGAGGATCCTAAAGGAGTTTACGGCGCTGAAGAATTCATCCACACTATCGTGCGCAAGGGGTTGCAGGAGGAAAAGCCGGAAGTTTACAACATACTGGATAAATTCCATTGGACCGCATCCGATATGGAGGCAGTTATGCTGGATATATCAGACGGCATGGATCCGGCTGAGGCAGCAGCCAAATGGGTAGAAGCAAACCAGGAAAAAGTAAAAGAGTGGACAGGAGAATAAGGAAGCACAAAAGCCGGTCCCTTTAAGGGACCGGCTTTCCGGCCTCGACTTTTGGCGAGAACAAGGGCTAAAGCCCGGCCAATCGTAAAGGTGGCGTTGTTGGCTCTCTGGATTCTGTAGCCGGTCTCATTGCTGGCATTATCTTTCCAGGTTAGAGTTACCAGGTCATTAAAGCTAAAACCGATCTGGTATCTTGCGCGATTGAAGTATGGTTGGGGGAATATGGCAACTATAAAACGAGGTGATAGCGTGAAAAATCCTTTACTACTGGTCCAAATACCTCCCAAAAACGACCAGCAAGCAGCAGTAACCAGCGCCATTAATGAGACAGAAATTATCGCCATTGCGGTTTTTGATAAGGATATTGAGGTACCCCTGGCGATATCAATTCAACGGTTATTCGACGCTGAAAAACCCTTCCGTTTTCCCACTGAAATAACCCATGGCGTTACAAAAACCAGAATTGTTTATCGTTATACACTGGAACAGTGGCACGAATTACTGGAAACCACCACTTTACCAACAACACCTGCCGGAATAAAGCAACTTATGATACCCATGTTATTATACTTGAAGCAGAATTTCCCGGACATCTTCGACGACATTGAATATGACCGCGAATTTGGCCAGGATCAATACGCCGAAACGATCCCGTTGGAGTAACCTTTATACAAAAGAAAGCAGCTAAAAACCAATAAGGCTCCTTCCCCTCTGATTATTGTAAAAAGCAGGCCACATCATCCCCGGGTCTTCACCCAGGGCGCAACGGCCTGCTTATTTTCGTGGGCACGGTGAGTCAGGCCGCGCCCGCTTTTGGAGGTATATATAGTGAGAGTAAACTAGAAAATTATAACTAATGATAACTAAGGTATAACTTACCTTTGAATATAGCACTAAAAAAGCAATTCATCTATAAGTTATGTCTATAAACCACAAAATCATGTACATTTCCTACAAAAGCACTCCGTAAACAAGAAACACTCCTGAAAACTGCAAAAAAAAATTGAACCTCATGGTTTATTCGAGCGTCTAATATCTAAACACACTTGAAGGGAAGCGATATAATGAAAAAACCGATCATCTTGCTTGTTCTTATTGCCTCAGTTATGTTTGCAAGTACTTGTTTTGCCCAGACACCTTTCATTGACATTCAGACACACCAGTCCCTTTCTGATATCGAGGCAGTTTATAGCAAGGGATTAATGATCGGTACAGCAGCCAACGTTTTCAGCCCGGATGAGTACGTGAACAAAGCACAGCTAGCCGTGTGCCTGGTAAGAACTTTTGATTTGGGTTATGATCATATTCAATTCACCAGGCCGCCTGTTCCCTCTGACTTTTATGATGATGTTGAAAATGATTTATGGTACAGTGATGCGTCATTGGCTATGGCTTACAATAATATTTTTGATTTCCCGGATAGGAAGTTTAAGCCTCATCAAACTGTCACGCGCTCAGAAGTGGCCAGTGCCATCGCTGACTCTTTCAAGACCAAGGGCATTCAGGTGATTACCACATTGATGTGGCCACCTTATTCTGATACAGACAATTTATCCGATAAACAACAGTCCGATATTGCCTTTATGTATAACACCCAGATCATGAAATACCCCGGTAATGAATTTAAGCCCGACGAAAAAATAACCCGTGCCGAGCTTGCAACTATACTGAACCATGCTTTATCAACAATAGCCATTGCCCAACCCGGGAATGAATAATTCGCCCTTGATCTCAAAGATGCCGATTGATTTGTTGTGGGGTAAAAACAGTGGATATGTTTTATCATCCGTTTCGGTTAGATTTTGGGAGAGAAAGTTCGCCACCTCATCCGGGCTGGCTTGAGGACTGTAATTAAGTACAAATTTATGAGCATCTTCCAGCGAGGCCAGCGGTTGGCCAAAATTAAAAGTAGCTTCGGTCAGGGAATAGGGGATTCCCTGGCTATCCAGGTCCTGTTTAAATGCAGCGACCGTATTTTTTTTATATTTCCTGTAACTCCCCGGATATAGCTCAGGTTTGTTTTTGGCGCTGACCACAACAATAAGCTTCTTGCAGTGGGGTAAAAAGCTTTTAAAAATACGGCTGCCAAAAAAACTGATATAAATCACGTCCCAGGTTCCGGTAAGGTGACTGCAGTCCTGCAGGAGCGCATGAATGTTTTTAATGTTTCTGTCGGCGGCAGTCTTTTTCAGGAAAGCAATCGCTGCCCCGCTGATATCAATGCAAGTTATCTTATTAATGCTCTGGCAGAGCTCCATATCCACCAGGCCCAGGCCGCAGCCGATATCACAAAGGCTGGTGTAACCCGCCAGTTTTGGAGCAATTAACGCTGCAATCTTTTTATTAAAGCCGGTATATTCATTTGCTGCCTGGTACCACCTGATGGTCTCGGAATTCCAGTCAAAATTCACAGTGATCTCCCTTCAGCTTTTTTGAAAAGAAACTTTTTGTCCTGCGGCATATAGCTTTACCTTTTCTGCGCCGGTGGTGATTCTATGGGCCAGTGCATTATCCTTAATGATGAATCCTGATAATTCATTGATGCCATACTCGAATAATACCGGGGCCAGGGTAGTTGAAGGCCCTACGACGGTGACCCGCCGGGCCCCTTTGGCTAATTCCAGCATTCTGGGTAGGGTTTTATCAACGAAGCTCAAGCAGGTAATAAATATATATTCACATTCCGGCACAATATATTCGCAGGCAGAGAAGGGATAATCTCCCTCCCGCGGCTCCCAGCTGATTATCGAAAGATCACATACAGGCTCAAAAAGGTTTTCCAGGTAAGGAAAGTGTCCAATGACGGCTACTTTTTTGCCTTTGATTTCATTTTGGGACATAATAAACGGATCATACATTCTGTCCTCCACCCGTCGGTTATCCGAAAATTTTACCCCATTTGCCCTGGCAATCTCCGGGTTGTTGTAATAAGCATTAATGGCTGCCAGGCCTACGGAGGCCTCCACAAAGTTCCATGACTTAACGGCGCGCGCCACCTCTCGCAGCGGCGCCCCGAGCAGGTTTTTGGTGAAGATCGGCAATCTGGTTTGATAATCCCTGAAGTGGGCCATTCCCACTCCGTTTCCGCTGCGCACATAGGAAGCCTCATAACCGCTTAACAGATCGTCAACGATGAGGTTTTCAGGGATTCCGCCAATTAAAGCGTCGTATATCTTCCACATATCCGATTCCCCTTTCGTTATTTCAGCAGTTCTTCGGTGATTATTTCGCCGGTGCGCAGGCGATTGCGGAGCATTTGCAGGGTATGATCAATTCTCTCAATAGCGGCAAGGCTTTTTCTTTCGGCCTCACATATTTCGATGACCTTATCGATGCCGCCGTTTTTAATAACAATGCGTTTGTCTGCCCTGAGCGCCAGCAGCGGGTCGTGGGTGGAAATAAAGATGATTTTTTCGCTTTTTGCTAAAAGCTCCACTGCCTGTCGCCGGTCAATCCCCGCGTTTTCAATCTCGTCGATCAAAATGACTGGCGAGTTGCTCATATTGGCGGTATCGGCTATCATCAGCGCCCTGGACTGCCCGCCGCTAAGCTGGGTCACTTTCGTATCAATAGAGAATTTTTCGCCAGCCAGTTCATTGGCACAGAGAAAGCATTTTTCCACTATTTCACCGGTATTCTTGGCCAGCCTGCCCTTGGCATGCATCTCCAGAAACTCCCGGACCGTCAGGTCCATGACGAAGTTCATGTTCTGTGAAAGCTGAGCCACCAGTTTCCCGCCCATTTCAAAGCGCTGGAGTTCATCGAGGGCTGCGCCGTTGATCAGGATTTGTCTGCCTGTCGGAGTGTCCCTTTGAGCCAGACACTCAATATCGCTTAAAAGCCTGCTTTTCCCGGAGCCGGTTGGCCCCACTACGCTGACTACCTCTCCGGAGGCAATGGTCAGGTTAATGTTTTCCGGTTCTTTTAATTTATTAAAACCACCAAGGATCGTTAGTGAGGCAGCAGTGCCGGTGGCTTCTTCCGCCTGGGCGAAGTCCTCCAGAAACAAACAAAATTTTAGCAGGACACCCTCTCTGTTTAATCCAAATTCATCCAGGGTTTCCTCCTCGACTGTGGCAAGAGCCTGAGGTAGTGGAAGCGCTTTGGTAATGCCATCCAGGCGAAAATTGGCTAGAAAGTCTTTGGCAATCGGATAATCCTGCAATACATCACCAAGGTTTTTGCTCCTGACGTAGTTTATAAAGTCTTTTACACTCATATGCCCTCAAACTCCAATTTTTTTAGCATGCCCATCTGGTACTTCTCACCGATTCTCGTTTCCCCGGTGCAATAGGAGCAAATTGCAGCCGGAGTGGTAAACCTCAGCTTCAATTCCTTCAGCGTCTGAGTGTCACGGGCCTGCTCCAAGTATTTGGCCAGCAAGAAAGTACCCTGGCCGGTAATGCCATTGACAAAAATAACCTTCCCAGAGGAGTTCACCTGTTTGACGTTGAAGGAGAATACCTCTCTTTCCGCTTGCGAGACAATGTCGCCCTTGGTGATCACCACAATGTCCGCAAACCTCAGCATAGGGCCGATTTTACGCGGGGTGTTTATTCCAGACAAGTTATCAATGACACATATAGACAGGATCCCGTTGATGTATGGGGAACAGCGGTTACATAGGCCGGCGCTTTCAGTAATCAGCAGCTTTAGGCCTGACTGGATTCCCCACTGAACGGCATCCTCAATATTGCTGACATAATAGTGATCAGGGCATATTTTCCCGGAAAACCCGACCTGGACCGGGATCCCCGCCTCTTGATAGCTCCGCTTGTCAAAGGAAGTGAGACAGTCGAATTTAACCACGCCAATACTGCCTTTGGCCAGATCCATACCTTCAATGAGTTTTAAAATGACAGAGGTCTTGCCTGAAGAGGGGGGGCCGGCAACAGTGACGAGCTTCACCGCAAATCACCTCCGTGACAGTGTATATTTATGCTAACTAGTTATTACTATTCTCCTGAGGGCATTGAATTCCTCCAAAAGTATTCAATTAAGGAAACTGTAATCCTCTTCGTGAAATAACGGCAAGTGTCGCCGCACAACTCCTGGCTATCGGGCCTTCCGCGCAACTGAGCCCGCCAAAAGGTTCACCTTGACGCGGGCTCAGTCTCCACAGAAATCTTTATCCTATAAAAACTCTAAAATGGGATTAAGTAAATGAAAGCTTTTCTTTTGATACCAATCTCAGAAGAATTAGCTAGTAGACTGACTAAATCACGTGACAAATCATTAATTTGCTGCCAGTATACTTTCTTAGCTTCTTTATTCAATTCCTTTTGAGGCAATTCCAACTTATCTTTTGATATTCCTAGGATTTCAAGAGCTGTTTCCTTATTGTCAATAGCCATATTACAAAAACTGCGGTGTATCCGGAAAAGCGCCTGAAAATATAATAGCTCATCATAGTTTACTGGTGGATCTAACCCTGACAATTTCCAGAAAAAAACACCCAGGGCTTCTTCTTCAGTATAACCTGCTTTATGCAAATTATCCGCTAGATTGCAAATTATATTTTTACGTTGTATATCAAAGGGCAACCCAGTATTAAAACAATGTCTAGTCATGTTGTCATAACTAAGAGCCATGCCACCGACTCTGCTAAAGGCACCTTCAACATGTATACGCCTCCAAAATATCTCGTTATGACATAATTGTTTTAGATTTTCTCAATTTTGATTGCGCAAACCTTATATTCACCTGTTTTAGTAACCGGGTCCAGCACAGCGCTGGTTAACGCGTTAGCCGGGCTGTTAGCATAGTGGAAAGACATCCATAACATTCCGGGCGGCACTCTGTCCGTAACCAAAATATTAGTAACACAATCCCCGCGCCGGGAAGTAACCTTAACTTTATCCCCAGTTGCAAGACCAAGTTTAGCAGCGTCATCAGGGTTCATCTCAGAAGCCTCTTCAGACCACATACTATGAATGCCCGGGGAATATGGTGTGGTCACATTATAATGATACAGGATCCTGCCGGTGGAAAGCAGGAATGGGTATTCATCGTCCGGCACTTCTCCCGGTGGAATATGATCGATGCCCTGAAATAATCCTTTACCCCGGGTAAATGCTCCAGCGTGTAAAAAGGCAGTGCCCGGGTGCTCACTGGTTGGACATGGCCACTGGATTCCATCCGATTCGAGTCGCTGATAATTTATGCCCGCCAGGCTCGGGGTTAGGGATGCCATCTCAGTCCAGACTTCCTCAGGGGTGGCATAGCTCATCGGATAACCCATTCGCTGGCTTAGTTTAATTACAGTCTGCCAATTTGCCAGGACAGGCAGCGGCTCAATTGCTTTGCGAACCCGCTGCACACGGCGTTCGGTACTGGTAAAGGTCCCCTCCGTCTCAGCAAAACTGGCTGCTGGCAGGACCACATCGGCGTATTCCGCAGTCTCGGTGAGGAATAATTCATGGACTACCAGGAAATCGAGCTTCTCCAGGCCGGAGCGGATATGATTGCTATTGGGATCAGTCAGGACCGGGTTTTCGCCAAGGATATACATAGCCTTAAGCTCCCCCGTATGAGCCTTTTCAAACATATCCGCGATTACCAGGCCGGGGTTTTCAGGCAGCGACACCCCCCAGGCCTCTTCGAATTTCGCCCTGACAACCGGGTCGATTACTTTCTGATACCCTGAAAATACGTTGGGCAAGGCGCCCATGTCACAGGCTCCCTGCACGTTATTTTGCCCCCGGAGTGGGTTTACACCGGTGCATGGCCGTCCCAAATGCCCTGTCAACATCGCCAGATTGGCAATACTCATCACGTTGTCAGTACCGCAAATGTGCTCGGTTATGCCCAGGGTATAAAACAACATAGCCTTGTCCGTAGTTGCATAAAGGCGAGCTACCGCGTAAAGGTCCTCCACAGGGACACCGGTTATGCTGGAGACCACATCCGGCTGGTAATCCTTAACGGTTTTTGCCAGCGCTTCGAAGTTTTCGGTGCGCTCACTAATGAACTGTTGATCCTGAAGGCCTTCCTGCAAAATAATGTGCATTATCCCGTTCAATAAAGGAATGTCCGTACCAGGCTTAAGGCGCAGCCAGTAGTCAGCTATTCTCGCCAGGTCCGTGCGGCGCGGATCAACCACGACAAGTTTTGCGCCTTTGCGCTTGGCTTCCCGCATTTTATAGCCAATAACCGGGTGTGCTTCCGTAGTATTAGTACCGATTAGAAACAACATTTCGGCATCTGGAATTTCATTGATGGAGTTAGTCATGGCGCCGCTGCCAAAAGTTGTGGCCAGACCAGCCACAGTGGGAGCGTGTCAGGTACGGGCACAATGATCAACGCTATTGGTACCCATCACCGCCCTTGTAAATTTTTGAACCAGATAATTTTCCTCATTGGTACACCTGGCGGAGCTAAGGGCGGCAAAAGCATCCGGTCCGTACTGCTCCTTAATCCCTTTGAGGCGATTGGCAATCAGGTCCAGTGCTTCGTCCCAGGTCGCAGGCATAAATTCCCCGTCCTTTTTGATTAGGGGTGTGGTAAGCCGCTTTTCGTTTTGTACGAAGTCCCAGCCATAGTGCCCTTTGACGCACAGAGCACGGCCATTGACAATACTGGTCCGGTTCGCTGTCACCCCAGTAATCCTGCCATCTTTGACGTTCAGGTCAAAATTACAGCCCGTACCACAGAAGGGGCAAGTGGTTTTAACTTTTTGGACCTCCCAGCGACGCCCCTGACGCTTCATCTGTTTTTCAGTCAAAGCGCCGGTTGGGCAAACTGTAACACAGTTGCCGCAAAAGACACATTCTGAATCCACATAGGTAGAGTCAAGAGCGGTTGCCGGCTTGACGTCGAAACCCCGGTAGATAAAGTCCAAATTGTGGATACCTGTCCACTCATCACAAGCACGGATACATTTGCCGCATTGAATACACTTATTAAGATCCCGAATAATAAAGGAGTTATTTTCTTCGATCACGTAATCGTGTCTCTCTCCTTGGAAGGTACTTTCCTTAACCCCATATTTATAGCAGTATTCCGCCAGGCCACAATCGCCTAATTTCTCACAGATAAGGCAATCAAGCGGGTGATTGGAAATCAATAAATTAAGCGTAGTCCGCCTGGATTCAATTACAACCGGAGATTCAGTTTCTACTACCATACCCGGCGACACAGCAGTTACACACGCGGGCACAAGGCTACGGGCTCCTTTCACTTCGACCATGCACAGCCGGCACGCTCCAACTGGACTCAAGTCATCGTCATAGCATAGCCGCGGGATATCGATTCCTATTTTCTCGGCAGCTTTGAGGATTGTGGTCCCTGACTGAACTTCTACCTCCCTGCTGTTAATAGTCAGCTTTACAAGATTCATAGATACTCTCCTCCCAAGTGATTATATTAACCTGTTTTGGTTTAGATTTTTGCTAAATGCCCGGCTATTATTGCCGTGATCAGTTTACCACGCTAGTTCCCTTTTAGTGGTCACATCATCTATCTACATCATGACCCCCATAAAGTTAAATCAATCCCTGCCAAATAAAAAGGCCGGTGCGGAAAATGCACTCGGCCTTTAAAAACATCAGTTTCATACAACGTCAGTTAACCAAATCCTTTCCACATTGGGAGGCATACCCTTTTCAAGATATACCTATCGGTCTGTCGCCATAGCTTTGATGTTACCACAGGCGGTTAGACTCGGATTGTTATATGCAATTATTATGACTATGATGGTGACACAACAAATTTTGGTTAAATCTCTTAAACGAGTAATTCTTCATTAAACAGACAAAATCCTGCTAAAAATTTTATTTTGGATCAATTTTTTTAATTGACAGTCAAGTACAAAAAATTATGCCAAAACAAGCCGGCTATTATATTGCGCTCAAAGGCAGGTGGCATATGGGGAAGCAGGCATAATCAGCAAGAATAGGATGGTGAAAAATTAGAGAGTCTGGAAATAACAAAGAGACGTTATTTCCAGACTCTCTTTACATATTTAATCAGACGATGAGACGAGCTCAAGAATTTTTGAAGGATTAAATCCTACCACAATCTCATCACCGAGTAGGAACGCCGGCACTCCGCGTACATTCCTTTTAATTAACTCAGACCTGGCCTGCTCATCAGCACTAATATCCTTTTCAATGAAGTTGATTTTGTTTTTGGAAAGGAACTCTTTCGCCGTCTTACAATGCGGTCAGGTTTTTGACGTAAACATAATGATATCCTTCATAAACAAACCTCCCTAATTTAATATTAGTATTATATGCTAACTATTGTAAACTGCTTATCATTCTTTATCTATATTACTATTCTCCTGTGGGACTGGAATTCCTCCAAGAATATACAATTGAGGAAACTATAATCCCCTCTTCATGAAATAACGACAAATTTTTAGGCGCGGTGTATCGCAACCTTTTCACCGTAGTAAGTATTTTGCGCCCTGAACCACTGTTTAAAATCTAAATCAGCAATTAGCGATAATATACTATCGAAATCTTCTACAGGGTAACTAAACATAAATTTATACAGTTCATACTCTGATTCCGCGGAGGGAATATAAACCTCATCATCATACTGATATTTCTCCATTCTTCTGAGGATGACATGATCATCAGGCTGCGCTTTGACATAATCTATGAAATCTTTCATGGTTTTTTCAGATATTATGTTTCTTTCATCGTCAGGGAAGGGCTCAAATAGTTTTCTCCTTTTTTCCTCCATTTTTTCTAAATAATCGGCAATCTTATTTTTCATACCCATGTATTATTACCTCCCATGAAATTAATCAATAGCCTGCCAAACAAAAAAGCCGGTGCGGAAAATGCACTCGGCCGTTAAAAACGTCAGTTATACACATCAGTTAACCAAATCCTTTCCGCATTGGGAGGCATACCCTTTTCAAGGAATACCTATCGGTCTGCCGCCATAGCCTTTATACAGCCACAGGCGGTTAGACTCGGATTATTATATGTAGTTTTTAGAATAAAAAAACAAAATAAGTTGGTATTATATTACTAAACCTAGTTATTCTTCATTAAAAAAGCAAATTCCTGCTAAAGAATTTTTTTAGATGAATCTTTTTTAATTGCCTGATCTTTTATTTCTAATCTCAAGAGACCCCTGAATTATTTCAGGCATGTTACACTTTGTTTACCTTTCCCGGGGGCTTGCGCCATTATCAGGTACATTCGTTTATTATCGGATTTATCCGATATGAGAAGGAGTTGGCATTCTGTCGTTCGATAAACTCCAGCAGTTCATTTCATTTAGTTACGGTTATCACTTTCTTCGTCCTTATCTTTAATAAGCAGCTTTGTTGCTACTAGCTGTGGCCTCGTAAAAAATTTTTTCACAGCAGGAGCTAAAGCGTCTTCCTGCCACATTTGATATAGATAAATTAAAATGAATTGAGGAATTGGCCGAAATCGCCCGGGACGAAGCTTACCGCAAGTTCGCCTGGAAGCATTCTCCCGTGCAGCGTAAAATGGCTGCGGCTCAATAAAAGACCAAAAGCTCCTCACCTTCAAAGGTTAGAAGGTTTTCTCCATGAAGCCTTACTGACGTGCCCTCTCCCTATCCCCTGGCGACTATAAACACCATAAAAAAGTATTGACAGTCCAGATGTCATGGTGTACTATTTAACTAATACACAAACACACTATTTATTTCAGAGGGGGAAAACAAAATGAGCGACTGGCTGAATCTACTTCAAAAGGAATACCGCATGACCCGTAATTCTGCTTGCATATCTCTGGCCATTTTCTTAATCGGAGGACTCTGGTTGGTCTACCTGTCTTACCTGAATAACATCGCGGTCATAATCATTCCTGCGGCTTTTCTCCTGGCAATCATGTTGTTTTACCCGGCATTGTATATCCTGAGGAGCCTTGCCTGGGAGTGGAAAGTATCACCCCACCTGTGGCTGCACTGCCCCCAGCCGGCCTGGATGCTTCTGTCGGCAAAACTGTTACTCGCCCTCATGCATGTGCTGGCTGTTATGGCTATAACAGCAGCGCTGTTGTCACTGGGGATCTCCATTAACCCCCACCCGGAGCAACTGAGCAGCCTTGTTCCTTCGGAACTGCTTCTTTTTATAATAGAAATTGGTTTTTACGCCGCAGCATTCACCGTGGCTGCCGGCATTTACATCGGCGCCTGGGCTACCCTGATTTCCGTTGCCATTGCTATGGCCGGGAATATTTTGGGCCGGTTCCGCTGGTTGGCCGGCATAGCTGTTTTCTTTATAGCGACAGCCGGTATTGACCGGCTGCAGCAAACCTGGATTTACGAACAACTCACCCACTGGGGTCAAATAAATATCGATGTGCAAAACATTTTTTGGATACCCCAGGAGGATATAACCATGAGCCAGTTATATACCGGCGAAATACTATTCTACTTAATCTTGACGGCGGCTATATTCGCCCTGGCGGCCTGGCTAATTGACCATAAGGTAGAGGTGTAGCGCTATGAGTCAAGCATTTAACAATACCCAGCCGATCTACCTGCAGATATTGCAACGCCTCTGCCGGCAGGTGGTCCGGGGTGAAATCAAAGCGGGGGAAAAACTGCCGTCAGTACGGGAAATGGCCCTGCAATGCGGGGTGAACCCCAATACCGTGCAGAGGGTTTATGCGGAGCTGGAGCGTCTGGAAATTGCCGAGACCAGGCGTGGCCTGGGTTCTTTTATCACGGAAGACGAAACCAGGCTGAAGCGGCTGCGGGAACAATTAAAAAACGAGCAAATTGAAAGGTTTATTGCAGACATGGAGGAGACGGGCTTCAGCCCGGAAGAAATCCTGGCTGGTGTGCGCGAAAGGCTGCTCGGAAATAAAGGCCAGAGAGGAGATTAATCATGTCCGAACATACTGTAAAATTTACCAATGTGACTAAAAAGTATCTTGGCCGGATGGCCTTAAACAACGTGAGCTTCGACCTGCCGCGGGGAAAAATTACCGCCCTGGTGGGACCGAACGGCAGCGGCAAGTCTACCATTCTGAAACTTGCCGCGGGGCTTGTCCACCCCACTCAGGGCTCGGTAACCGTCCTGGGCAAAACCGCCAATCGCCGCATTGCAGGCGAAGTAGCTTACCTCTCAGAATCCGATTTCCTCTACCCTTTCTTCACTGTGGAAGAAACCTTAAAGTTTAACGCCGGTCTCTTCGCGGATTTTGACCTGCAAAAGGCAAAGGAAATCCTTAGTTTTATGGACCTTGAGCCGGATAAAAAGGTCAAGCACCTTTCCAAGGGCAACCGCGGCAGGCTCAAGATCGTGCTGGCCCTGTCGCGCCGGGCGCCGCTGATTCTGATGGATGAACCTCTTTCCGGGCTTGACCCTATGGTGCGTGACTCCATTATTAAGTCCATGATTTCACACCTGGACTTACAGGGGCAAACGGTATTGATGTCTACCCATGAAGTAGCAGAAGTGGAGCCGGTATTAGACCTGGTTATCTCTATAAACGAAGGCAAAATCACGTGTATCGAAGATGTGGAAAACATCAGGGAACAACACGGCCTGAGCCTGGTTGACTGGATGAAGGAAGCCTTGGCAAAGTAGCTAATCCGGTGCAAAAGGTTGCACGGACACCGTTTCATATTCCAGGCACTGGCGAAACTAAGGAAGAACAAGGGGACGGTGAGCTAAGAACAATTGGAAAAGGTTACTCCTGGATTACAACTGGACCATTAGTTACAATATAATTATGAAAAGTAAATTATAAAATTTTTTTAACCATTCAGATATTAATTCTTAACTAGCCATTTTGTTGGCACTAACAAATCCTCCGGGCGCGGTCTGACACACCGCGCCCACGAAAAAAAGGCAGGCCACCTTTGTACCCTGGAACCAGGGATACGTGGCCTGTTTTTCTTGAGCATTTTCTATGTTTCGAATTCAATCTCGTGTTTGAACGAACGAATTTTCCATAACCTAAATGGATAATGATATTTTCTCTAATTTCCATGATAAATATTGTCCCCACTGTTATTATGAGCTATACAGTGAAACTGGGCGGGATCCGCTTTAGAAGCGCGCGACCGCAGCGCAGCCTCACTTACCAGTGGTGTTGCCGGCTGAAAATAATGGTATAATATAGTAACGCGGTGGATGAAAAGCATATACTTAAGTATCTACTTTAGAAAGGATGTTTCAGGATGGCGCTAGCTTTTGAACAGGGACCCATCAGGCCGCCCAGTGAAGCCCACAGCCTCCTAATTAGGCTAACCCGGAACTGCCCGTGGAACAAGTGCGCTTTCTGCAATGCCTATAAGGGCACAACTTTTTCCGTACGGACAGTGGAAGACATAAAAAGGGATATTGATACTATTGCAGAAATGAGCCGCTTAATCACGCGGGCGCAACAAGAGAACAACGTCAGTGAACTGCAGGCCCGGCTTCATGAATTAGATCAATATCAGCTTTACCATGTTGCCAACTGGCTCTCCTACGGGGGTAAGACGGTGTTCTTACAGGACGCCAATTCCCTCCTTATGAAAACTGCTGCTTTGCTTGAAATTCTCGGATATTTGAAAGAAAAGCTTCCCACAGTGGAGCGCATCACCAGTTATGCCCGCTCCACTACCCTGCTCCGGAAGAGCGTGGACGAACTGGCTCAACTAAAACAGGCTGGCATTTCCCGCGTCCATGTGGGCCTGGAATCGGGCTGTGATGCAGTGCTGAAATTTATGGACAAGGGCATTACTGCCCAGCAGCATATTGATGCCGGCAAAAAGGTCAAGGCTGCGGGGATTTCCCTCTCTGAGTATGTTTTGCTGGGTCTGGGCGGGCGGAAGTGGGCCAGGGAACACCCCTTTGACACAGCCAGGGTAATCAGCGCCATAAACCCCGATTATATTCGCCTGCGCACCCTGGCCGTCGTGGAAAACACACCTCTCTTTACCAAAATGCAGCAGGGTGAATGGGAGGAACAGTCTGATACAAATACCGTAGAAGAAGAAAAGATCTTTTTAGAAAATCTCAACGGCATTGACAGCCGGCTTTTAAGCGACCATTCCATGAACCTGCTGGGCGAGATCAACGGAAGGCTGCCCCATAACAAGCCTGCCATGCTCCGGATAGTGGACAGTTTTCTGGCCCTTCCTGAGGAAGAAAAAAACAACTACATCCTGGGAAGAAGATGGGGCCTGTATAACAGACTTGGTGACATGCAAGACCCGTCCCGTCACGAACGGGTTAAGAATACCCTGCGCAGCCTGCAAAGCCAGGGCACGTTAGACGCAACTATTGCCAATTTGAAATACCAGATGGTCAGGGTGTAACCAGGGGGACGGTTCCCCTGGTTACTTTCTCAAGCTACAGCATATTTACCAGCATCGACACCAATCATTAATAACCTAACGATATTAATGCAACTTTCCCCAGGTCAATCAGGTCAACAGGTCCGCTATTTGCCGCCGGTAATCATTAGCCCCACCATTGGCCGGGTGTCGCACTGGATAGTGCTTTATTCCAAATCGAGTCAATATTTTATGTGACTTCATACCGATGGCAACTATTTCTGCATTTTGAACCAGGCCCCGCAGCATATTCAAATATTTTATTCCTTCCGCCAATTCTGTATCTGATGGTGTTCGATTAGTTAATAAGTTAGATTTTTAAGGATGGTAAGGGTACATATTACATAATATTACATCAAATGGGTATCTTTCGTGTTCAAGTATGGACTC
>JAQVGZ010000009.1 GCA_028696455.1 Desulfotomaculaceae bacterium
CCCGGTACACAAACTCTATGCCAAAAGTTGTTTTACCCGCACCGGGAACTCCTTCTACCAGAACCGAGTTGCCCCTTACAATGCCACCGTATACCAGTTCGTCAAAGCCTTTGCTTCCGGTAGGTACTTTGTTCAAAGGACAGCCCCCTCCCGTTTGATTGTTCATTAAATAAACACAATTCGATAAATTTGCAAAAAATCCTTTATTATATAAAAGTTACTGAAAAAAATGTTAAAAATTTTTGAAACTACCAGTTCTTGACCATTTTTCACAACAGTTATGCGGCTTCGGCTTCAGCTAAAAAGATAATGATAATGCTCGGTTTATTACTGTGTGTCGGGGCTAAAGGTTTGCAATCATTAAAAGGTCTCCGGAGTAAACTCCAGAGACCCAGTTTATCAACATAGTGAATAATTATAAACTCCTGCTCTTTACCAGCGTATTTTACTTGGCCTTTAAATATTACCAGATAGAGTTATCTGTGATAAGTTGCTTCTGTTGTTCTAGCTGGGATCAACTTCATCATAGGACAATGTTGTAACTTGAGTAAAATTACCACTTTTTATATCGTCCTTATTAGCCCGTTTTTTTAATATGCCTTTATCGCCAGCTGCCAAAGTTGGCTCTTTTTTCTTTCTGTTAGCACTTTTAATCGCCATCTTGTATTAGCTCCCTGACTCTGGGTATATTAGGAGTGCGTTGGATTAATCTGCCCCATGTTTGTAGATGTAAAACTATTAAGCATGGTTTGTGTAGTCATATCTTTCATGGTTGCTACCTGGTAATATCCTTTCTGATTCATATAGTTCCATGTTTCATAGGCTTGTTCAGAACAATTAATGGCGCTTTGCTGCATCATACGTCTTAAATTTGGGTCTGCAATTTCAAGAGAAGCAATCATCTTAAGAGTGGCAGATGCTTTATGACAGCCTAACATCCCACTAGCAATGTCCCTATCGTCCATTTCATTTACTGAAGTATTTGGAGCTTGTGGCTGGGGGTTTTTTAGTCCATAGGATGGAGAGACATTTTTTATTGTGCGGTACGGAATTGACTCACTTTTCCCCTGTTGGCTGATGGCCTGTACCATGCTATTATATTCTTGAGTCATGAATCTGATTTGGTTATCCAAAATAGAGCCCAGTTGTGGATCTTGTACATGAGGTCGATAAAGTTGAAATTGGTTAATACCATCAATTGTGTCTGTTAAGACTTCGTGTAATTCCATAACCTCGTGTGCTCCTAAATTTGCGGCCATGATAGATTCTCCCTTCATAATTGAGTTCCTGTTTTATTATATTGAAATTTTATTGATTTATTCAATAAAATCATAGACTATATATATAAAAGCCAGGATACTTAATTGTTCCTGGCTTTTTCCAGATATTTATTGCATATCTTCTTTTACCGGTGCTGGGGTAATTTTAAGGTACCTATGAAAGAACCATTCTCCCAGGGCAATTATGCCAATTGCAAGAATCCAACCCAAAGCTGATAGTGTCATTGCCCCATTAACCACTAGATCGGCTATATAAATTACCACAGCGGATAACACTGCATCAGCGACTGTTGCTGTAGGATTTCCATATGCCGGTAAAATAAATAAATCCCCTACCGCATAGGCAATTAAAGCTAGCACCAATGCAGTTACTAAGGAATCATTAATGGTAAGCATGCTGAAGTTTGGCAGAACAATTGCACATATTAGACCAATAATTACGAGTTTCGTTATAAAATTGGCAACATGTTTGCTTACCGGCATTTCTGTAGCTTTCATGAATATCCTCCTTTCATTTTTTATTAATTAATATTTTTACCTTTTATGCAAAATATATACATGAACGACTGATGACATCACAATGGTTTGGTTGGTGTGTTACAATATGGGGGAAAAACGTATTTGGGAAATTGATTTATTAAGGGCGACAGCTATAATCCTTATGGTTATTTTTCATATAGTAGTTGACTTAAATAAATTGGTTGGTATAGATATCGATTATTTTAGTGGGTTCTGGTTTTGGGAGGGCAAGATATCAGCTTTGATATTTATATTTCTAGCGGGAATAAGCAGTGGTTTCAGTAAGAATACTGTAACAAGAGGTATCAAGGTACTTTCGTATGGAATGGCTATTACATTTTTTACATACATTTTTTTTAGAGAACAATACATTATTTTCGGTATTTTGCACTTATTAGGAACCAGTATGATTATCTTTCCATTGTTTAAAAGAATAGATAATATACTTTTGTTTATCAGTGCCATTATTGTAGCACTTGCAGCAATACCACTAAATAATATCTTTACCAACACAAGTTTGTTAATACCCTTTGGAATTACATGCAAAGGACTAGCTACACTTGATTATTATCCCTTGATTCCATATTTTTCAGTGTTTATATTGGGTATTCTTGCTTATAAAATGTATTATCATAAAAAGCAGAGTCTTTGTAAATCCAATTTCGAAAATAAATATATAAGGACAATAAGTAAGAGTTCGCTTTTGATATATCTTGTGCATCAACCAGTTATTATTGCTACGATTATTCTATTCAAATCTTTGACAAGCAGTTAGCAAAATATATCTTCACAAAGCAGAACCTACTTTGAAAAATTAACCACAGACTAACATTAACTGGGTCTCAAATAAAAGATAATCCGTCATAAACCCAAAAAAATTGAGACTATGAGTAAAAAGGGTTGCATTTTTTCATACATAAAAAAAGAATATTAGTATATCCTATGAAAAAGATAATAGGACATGGTCGACAATTGCATAATGGAATAATCTTTGGTCCACAGGGGCAGGTAGAAGTAATCCAAATATAAATTTTCTGCAGCTAACGAGGTGAGTCCATTTGGAAATTAAAGACAAAGATTTATTAAAAGTAGCCGCAACAATGTTTGCTGGCATTGTAAGAAGTAATGATATGGAAATTATTCTGAAGAAAGATGAAGCAGGAAATACCGACCTCTGGTTTAAAACAAGGTTTAAAACAAATAATTTTGACGGTGCTGTCAATGTGTCTACAATAATGACATCTTTGGTTAAAGGCCTAAAGAGCATAGAAGTTTAGTATTATTGAGCCTCCGGGCTCTTTTCTTGATGCCGACGTGTTTCTCAACCCCTGATCATCTGACCAACATCCGGGAGTTCGTGCGGGTGCGCTAACCAGTGATATGCCCGGAGACAGGTGGCGCCTGGCTGTGTTCAGCGCCAGGGCAGGATTATTATCTTTTTCGCTGAGGTGGCCGAGCATAACAAGTTTACAGTTTTTCAGCCCCATGGACTTAAGCGCCTGGCTGCACTGCTCGTTTGACAGGTGCCCGGCAGGGCCTAGGTTGCGCTTGATTACATGCTGCGGTTTTGATGATTTTTTATAAAGATCCGGATCATGGTTTGATTCTATATAAAGGTAATCCACTGCTTGAAAAGCATCAAGGCAGCTTGCCGGGACAAATCCCGTATCAGTGATAAACCCCATCCGCTCACCATTGCTGCTGAGTATGAAGCCAATAGTCTCAACGTCATGAGACAGGCTGAAATGAGCTACTGAAAGGCTGCCTATTGTATTCCCGGCGCAGTTGCCGAAAGGAATAAATGTCGGTGTTGTTCTAAAACGGATGTTTTCCCCAAGTTTTTTTAGAATATTTGCCGTTGAATAGATTGGCAAACTTTTTTCCTGACAAATAAACTTGAGTCCGTAAACATGGTCGATGTGGCAATGGGTTACCAGGATCGCGTCAATGTCGCTTAACCCCAGGCCGACCTGAGACAGGAAAGGCTTAATGTCTTTCTTCCTGAGCCCGCAGTCAATTAGTATGCAAGTATTATTGTCCTGCACCACGATGCTGTTGGCGTAGCTGCAGGACGACAGACTACAAAATCTCAAAGTTTGGTTCCCCCTAGAAATGACACTAGATTAATACCACAAACATTCCAAAAACCCTTCAGATTGAGCTGAAAGGTTTTTACTTTCTATATGACACAAACCAAAAAACTTCATTAAGCATATACTGCCAGTAAAGACTTTAAGCAACTGGTTAAGGAGTGAATAATTTGGATAAGCAATTGTATGCCTGTCAGGGTAAGAAAGCTGTCATTGAGCTTGTAAATGGTAGGAAAATCTTTGGTACGATTTTAGCGGTAGACCAGCAGTGTATGCGCGTGGAAACAGCTGAAGGAGTAGGCACGTTGCCTATTAAAGCAATCCTGGTTATTTGGGAGGAACTGCATCGTTCCATAAACGAAAAAAATATGGAGGAACTTGCAGGACGGCTTAGGGAAAGTGTAAAAGCCCATATTAGTTGTACCGGCCCCCAGTTTTCATGCACTCAGCAGTATGTCTGCAGACCGCCGGACTACTGCACGAGTGTTTTTTCCTGTCCCGGTAGTTATGTACCCAGTTCCTGCGGGCCTTTCGTGTTTGGTTCCCAATGCAACATCCCCGGGGGCTATACCTGCGCTGGCCAGCAGTTTTACGGCATTGTAGGGCCGACTGTTGGTGGATCTCCAGCTATTTGCCCCGGCCAGGCTGAGCAAGGTGGTCAAAATCTATGGTGCCGGCCATGCCTTGGCTACACCTGTACCAATGATTATACTGGTACACAGCCTGGCAGCTGTGTTATGGCCTATGCCTGCCAGTATGGAGTTTGCGGTCCAGTTGGCGGTGGTGGATGTCCACAATTCATGTGTGCTTCGTTCCAATACAGTATGCCCTGTATTTGTCAGTTTGCACAGCCCTGTATGTCACAATATATGCAGCCGTGTAGTAATCAGTATGGGCAGACCTGTCCGCTTTTCCCGTTTAAGTCCTGGAACCCCCAGTGTGGCCCCTTGGGCAGCTTTACTTGCCGCGAGCCGTTTTCCGGTATGACTGAACCAGCGTCAGTTATGTCTCCGGAATCAGCCACAGTTTCCCACCAGCCAGTGGGATTTGGTGTTCAGGAAGCCCAGGGAGAAGAAGACAGCGACGAGAAAAAGGAATAGCACATGGAAAATAAAAACCAGGCGGCCTGGTTGGAACAGATGGCGGAAAAAATCAGGGGGTGTACCCAGAGCTTCCCGGGTTACTCTCCTCAGGTTTTAAAAAAAAATTTAATCAATGAATTTTTCATAAGCGCGGATGATGCCGAAAAGTTAACAGTTATGGTTGACAGGGAATTAAACCTGGGCGAGCTTGGCTTAGCAGCCCTGGAGCTGAATCTGACCTTTAACTGCAATTTAACTTGCAGCTACTGCTTTGTGCACCAAAAAAGCCCACAGGACCGCATGACAATTGGGACAGCCCAAAAGGCGATTGACCTGTTGATGGAGCGGGCCGCATACCCCAATGTAAACATAACCTTATTTGGCGGTGAGCCCCTGCTGGAATTTAACTTGATTAAAAAAATAGTGCCCTATGCGCTGGAAGCAGCTAAGAAGCACAATTTAGCTGTCACCTGGGCGGTGACTACCAATGGTACACTGATCAATGAAGAAATCCTGAAGTTTTTCTCCCAATATAACATTAATATGCTGCTCAGTATTGACGGCGGACCGGAAACCCACGACCGCTACCGCCGAACCAGGTGCGGGGAGGGTACCTGGCACAAAATAGCCGATTTACTCTCGCTAATTAAAGCCTATCAGCCCTGGCTTGGTGCCAGGATGACCGTCAGCACCGAGGCCATTGAAAAAATGAGGGAAGATTTCAACCAGCTGGTCGAATTAGGTATAAACCAGTTCATAATTGCCCCGGCCCAGGGTGCCAGTTGCTGGAGTAAAGAGGAGATTGAGCAGTATGGTCTCAATCTAATTGATATACTGCGCGATTATCTGAAGTTAAAACAAAAAGGTTATCCTATTTTTATTGAGGAATTTGAAAAGGGAGAAGATGAATATACCGGTTGGGGCTGCCGGGCTGGCAGGACGTCACTGGCAGTGGCCCCTAATGGGGATGTTAGCCCCTGCTCAAAGCTATTGGGCCTGACTGAGGAAGGTGGCAAAGCAATCATTGGCAACGTGAATTCAGACCTAAACATGCAATTACTAGAGCCTTTCCAAAACCCAATTAGCCGCCAGCAGCCATATTGCAGGAGTTGCTTCCGACAGTGCACCGGTGGTTGCTATGCAGTAAATTATGAGCAGACCGGCGACCACTTTACTCCCTCCGAGGAGAACTGCCTGTTCTGGGTAGTCTGCCAGGAGACTAAAAGGATATCCCGAATGTTCCGATCGGGCTGCCGACAATATGGATATCGATGAATTGTTATTATTTTAAAAACAACGCCGGCGCTTGCCTTAAGACAGGCGCCGCTTTTCAATATTTTACCGGGTGCTGATAATGTCAGTTCTATTGATCAGGCCGGGTATTAGAATGTTTGTGTTATAATAAAAGGTAATTGAAATCTAATTACATGAGGGGAACAATGAGCGAAAATGATGTGGCTATTGCCCATAATTTGGTAAATGTTCGGTAATTTTAAGCTGTAAAAGGGTTGGACTTTAATCGCTTGGCTTACTCCTTTTTACCATGGCGTGGAAGTGATCCGTCCTCTGGCGCTTGGCTAGGGCAACTGGTCTATGTTGGCTGTCTTTGTTCTGTTAACCTTACGTATTCCCCTGGTCATGGTAAAAAACCGCTTGATCCAATAAAGTGCTCGATCGTAATATCTAAAAGAATTTTTATCACTCTGAATATCCTTAAAATAGTAGGTTTTATCGTTTGATCGGTTTATACTGGCAGCGACGGGGGGAGAATGATTGACTGAGGCTTGTAACGATAGGGACCCTACAGATAATGAGTCTGCTTCAGGTGAAATTGCTGACGGGACAGACTTTATAGAAGAAAAGGAACTGTTTGACGAAGCCATTGATAATTTTGATGAAAATGAGGAGGTCCCGTCTAACCGGCCGCTGTGGCTACGGCTGATAGCACTGGTAGCTATTATGGGGTTTCTGGGTCTTGTTGCTGTGACCTCCTGGCCAAATTTGAGGTGGCCGCAGCAGATGGCGAACCTGGTGCTGGAATCACTGCGCCTGAAAAAAGAAATTGATCCCGCTTGGCTAAAGGCGGTGGTGCAGATTGATGTAGTATACCGCGATCAGGGCCCAGCTTATCCAGTAGCGCAAAAGTCAGGCACAGGATTTAATATCGAGCAAGGTGGGCAAATAATTACTAACCACCATGTCGTCGCTGGGGCCTTAAACATAAGTGTTACTTTTCCAGATGGAAAAATATTCAAAGGAGAGCAGTGGACCGGTGCGCCAGAATATGACCTGGCGGTAATCAAGCTGCGAGCTAATGGTCTTCCGGTGGTACCACTAAATATGTTCCAGGTTCCGCAAGCTGGTGATACAGTTAGAGTGGTCGGCAACCCACTTGACCTGAAAAGCATTGTGGTTGAGGGGAAAATCATCCAGTACCTCACGGCTGGGAATACGCCAGGTAAAGTTTTTAGCATCGATGCGCCCATATACCCGGGCAACAGTGGTAGTCCGGTTTTTGACAGCGGAGGTCAGGTCGTAGGAGTGGTTTTTGGCAGACTGACAGGTACGCAATACGGCAGAGAGCCGCCTGCCCTGGCGGTACCCATCGGTGAAGTGACCGACCTGTTTACTGGGGGCAGTGAATAAAACACAATATGGCTGAACAGGTTTTTTGACTTATAGTGGCGTCCTCCATGAATCCCATAGCTTGATACGGGGGAATAATGGTTTCATTAGTTTTAACTTGACCAAAGTGTCAGGTAGCTTTTTAGTGTAGTAGAACGAGTAGAGGTGAGATTAATTCGAAAAAAACTTGCAGTATAGCAGTTATTCGTGTATAATAGTTTAGCATCATGGTTTTTTAGAAAATGTTTTTGGTAAGTGTTCATCAAGCCAGCGATGATTGAGATTTGATTATATTAAAATCGCTATAAAATTTCTGATAACTGATCGTTTTTGGTAGTGCACGGAGAGATGGCCGAGTGGATGAAGGCGCACGCCTGGAGAGCGTGTGGACGGGAAACTGTCTCGTGAGTTCGAATCTCACTCTCTCCGCCATTTTATTTTCTAGTGAATATTCTTAGCCCGCTTAAGGCGTATGGCTTAAGCTTTACCTTCTTATAGAACTAAGTCCTTTTGGTTAGTTAAAAAAAATTGAGAACTTTGGCCGTGCTAGACGGGGAGGTAGCGGTGCCCTTCACCCGCAATCCGCTATAGCGGGGTTGAATTCCTGTCCCAGGAATTAGTTTGTGGGGTCCGGCATTCGTAAGGGACGTAGACGATTGGGTCTTGCGCGACGGAGTTTCTTGAACCGTGTCAGGTCCTGACGGAAGCAGCACTAAGAGAAATACTCCGGGTGCCGTAAGGGTGCCTGGTCCGAGTTACCTGCGGGTGTATCGCCCGGAAGCTAATATTCAAAGGCAGGTGCACGGCCTTAATACTTTAACCGCCTCCTTAATGAACGGAGGTGGTTTTATTTAACCTGAACAGGAGAATTATGTTGAGCGGCGAAACTTATTCTGAGTGAAAACCTTTTAATTATTAGGTGTCATAGTAATATAGCGCCAGTAAACGATGAATACGGTGTACCGGAGCCTAAGACTTGAGGTATTCTTTGTTGTAGACTTAAAAAAGTATTTGAGGGGATATTTTGCTATGGCTTACCTGGCTTTATACCGGGAGTGGCGTCCCCAAACTTTTGGGGATATTGTAGGACAGGAACATGTTACCCGGACTTTGCACAATGCGGTTGATGCAGGCCGGATTGCCCACGCCTATCTCTTTTGCGGCCCCCGCGGTACTGGGAAGACAACCACCGCCAAGGTGCTGGCTAAAGCTCTGAATTGCCTTGGGCGGAGTGGGCCGGAACCATGCAACCGCTGTGCCGCCTGTATGGCGATTAACGAAGGCCTTTCCGTGGATGTTATTGAGGTAGATGCCGCCTCCAACCGGGGGATTGACGAGATTAGAGACTTGCGGGAAAAGATCAAGTTTTTACCTACAGCGGGACAGTTCCGGATATACATTATTGACGAAGTGCATATGCTCACCAATGAAGCCTTTAACGCCTTGTTAAAAACTCTGGAGGAGCCCCCCCGGCACGTGGTGTTTATTCTGGCTACAACAGAACCTCATAAAGTGCCGCTTACCATTCTTTCCCGCTGCCAGCGCTTTGACTTCAGGCGCATTGCACCTGATGTTATTACCGATAGGCTGAAAGAAGTTGCTGCCGGCGCAGGCATAACAGTGGAGGAGGAAGCCTTGCGGCTAATTGCCAGGGCTGCGGACGGCGGTCTCAGGGATGCTCTGAGTATTCTCGATCAGGGAGCAGCGCTGGGAGAAATGAAGATTACCACTCAGGATGTTCACAATATTTTGGGCACTGTACGTGTCGATATCCTGAGCAGTATGGCCGGGTACCTGACTACCGGGGACTCCGGAGCGGCACTTCGCCTTGTTGGGGAATTAACGGGTATGGGGAAAGAGTTGCGTCTTTTTGCCGGCGAACTGGCTGCTTATTTGCGGGTTCTCCTGCTGGAAAAAATATCACCCGGCGCTGCCGCCGGCGAAATGTGGAACGATTCTTCAATTGTTGCCCAAGATGCGGCTGATTTCAGATTGGAGAAGCTTATGCGGTCCATCGACCTTATGGTTCAGGCCGAACAGGATATGAAATGGAGCAGTATGCCCGGGGTTGTGTTAGAACTTGCCCTGGTTAAAGCTTGCCGGTGGGAAATAGGTGACGACCTCACTGCTCTTGTTGGAAGGGTTTCTGAACTGGAATACAAGTTGGAAAAATTTATGGAAAGAGGATTTGAGGTAGCTATGGCTGGTTCAACTGTTTTAAAAAAAACGGAGAAACCAGTTGTCCGGCGCGAAATTGTGCAGAGCGTGACTGCCGAATCCAGTCCCGTGCCGGAAGTTAGGACGGGTGCTTCCAGCACGAGCGTAAGCAGCATGACAGGTAAGACCGACGAACTGCAGGAAACCCCGGTAATTGACGGTGCGCAGCCTGCCGCCGCTCCGGTGGGTGATGGCCAGGATACCAGCATTGAAAGAGTTTTAGCATTCTGGGACAATATTATAGATAGTTTGCATAAGGAAAAACCTCTGTTATTAACTGTTTTAACCAAGGCTACACCTTTGCAGGTAAATGGCCATAATCTTCTGATCGGGCTTCCTGAAGGCGAGGAACTGCTTAAGGGTTTGGTTGAGCGCCCTGAGAATAAGAAATATTTTGATGGGCTGCTAGGTAAGATTTTAGGAGGGGAATGGCAGACAAGATATCAATTTTATCGGGGTGAGATTCAATTGCCCTCGCGTCGGCAGAAACCTGCGGCTGAGCTTGAACGCCGCTTCGGTGGGGGGGAAGTTATTTTAGATGATGATGTGGAAAGGACCCTTTTTTAAAGCTAAGCCGATAAAGATGTTTGGAGATTTGAGCTAATTGTGTCTTCCTCATTTGGAATTTGAGAGAACTTTATATAAGGTGGCAACCTTCAGTCTGCTAATAGGTTTTGACAGAGTATTGTAAGTATGTGGAATATAATAAAGGAGGAGTATGCATAAAATGATGGGCGGAAATATGAATAAAATGATGAAACAGGTCCAAAAGATGCAGCAGGACATGATGAAACTACAGGAAGAGCTGAAAAGCAGGACAGTTGAAAGCACGGCTGGTGGTGGCATGGTCAAGGTGATTGCCAGCGGTAATAACGAAATTGTTTCAATCGAAATTAATCCCCAGGTGGTAGATCCGGAGGATGTGGAAATGCTTCAGGACCTGGTCCTGGCTGCGGTTAACGAAGCACTGAAGAAGGCCCAGGAAATGGTATCCCAGGAAATGAGCAAACTCACCGGCGGGTTGAATATACCCGGAATGTTTTAAAAATGAACTATTATGCCCGGCCAGTGGCCAGATTGATTGATGAATTTTCCAGATTGCCGGGAATAGGCCCCAAAACGGCGCAGCGTCTGGCGTTTTATCTTTTAAACGCTCCAGTTGAAGTGGCTTTGAGTCTGGCCAGGGCGATGGAGGATGCCAGAACCTCTGTTCGCTATTGTTCAGTATGCGGCAATTTTACCGACGAAGACCCTTGTTTTATTTGCCGTGACCCACGGCGCAGGCAAGATACTGTCTGCGTGGTAGAACGCCCTAGGGATGTGGTGGCAATGGAAAAATCAAGGGGGTTTGATGGCATTTATCACGTGCTGCACGGGGCTATTTCGCCAATGGATGGCATCGGGCCAGAACAGCTGAATATTAGGAGTCTGCTTCAGCGTCTTAACAGCAGGGAAGTAAAGGAGGTAATCATTGCCACCAACCCCAATGTAGAAGGTGATGCTACAGCCCTGTACTTGGCCGGATTAATTAGGCCCCTGGTACCCAGGGTGACCAGGATTGCCCACGGCTTACCAGTGGGAGCGGATCTGGAATATGCAGACCAAATTACGATTAATAAGTCGCTAGAGGGCAGACGGGAGATGAAGTAGTAATAATTTTCATTTCAAACCATATAATGGAGTCAGGGGGGGTGCTCCGGCTTGGAATGGAAATTTGTGATTATTGGACTGGTTGGTCTGTTTGGGTTATATCTTCTGGGCACGGTATTATTGCAGCCACTTAAAGCTTTAATACGGTTGGCAGCCTGGATACTACTGGGTGGATTCCTCCTTATGGTGATTAACACCTTATTTGGACATTTGGGTCTGTATATAGCCATTAACCCGGTGACACTTCTTACTGCGGGTTTACTGCAGTTGCCTGGGGTAGCTCTACTGGTGCTAGTCAATTATTTTATTATATGATTAATTAATTACCATTTTATAACTGTATGGGACAGGCCTGCACTAAAAGTGTACAGGCCTGTAATATTTTTTCGAGCACATTCTTGAACCAGTAGTGATAACTATAGAAAGCTGTCAAAAGGACTTACCTATTTGATCATTGAATATAGAACCGGTGTTTGATATATTAGTAATCAGGAAATTCAGGAAAAGTTGTGATTGATTGTGTCTGGAGCATTACGTGTCTTAGCAATAGACCCAGGCCTAGCTGCAACTGGCTATGCCATTTTGGACTACCGCCAGCATTTTATTTCGGGTCTAATCGAGGGGGGCATTATTAAAACCCGTTCGGGTGTATCTTTAGAAGAAAGGCTTAAACAGATTTATTCAGGCTTGGAAGAGATATTAAATGAATTTAAACCTGACCTTATTGCCATTGAGGAATTATTTTCCGACTATAAGAATCCAAAAACTGCCCTACTCATGGCCCATGCGAGGGGTGTCTGCCTCTTAATTGCCGGGCAGTCGGGCTTAAAAGTGTATCATTATTCAGCGACAAAGATAAAACAATCGGTAACTGGTACCGGCGGTGCTACCAAAAACCAGGTACAAAGAATGGTTCAGGTAGCGCTAGGGCTAACATTACCACCAAAGCCCGATCACGTTGCGGATGCAATTGCTGTGGCTTTATGCCATATTGCCCATAGCCATAACCCGGGGGGTAATGATTATTGATTGTGAAAATCAGCGGGACCTATTGCGGACTCAGTCAGAAGGGCTTATTGCTGGATGTTAGGGATGTAACGTACGAAGTGTATCTAACGGCATTTTCCAGGGATCGTTTTCAGTTGAAAAAAATTGGTGACAGAGTATCGTTGTATACCCTGTACTATATCGAGGGCAGCACCGCAGGAGGACATCTAACGCCAACCTTGCTTGGGTTTGAAGATGAAGCTGAAAAAGAGTTCTTTCGGTTGTTTACCAGTGTAGCAAACATTGGTATTAGAACTGCCCTTACGGCTATAACCATTCCAAGCTACACTATTGCTCAAGCCATTGAGGACTCCGATGTGGCAACACTGAAAACCCTAAAAGGAATCGGTGAAAGAACGGCTAAGAAAATAATTGCCTCATTGCATGGTAAGGTTACGAATTTTGCAAAGTTATCAAATGAGGATATTAAAGTAAGCTATAGACCTAACGCAGGAATTGAAGGTGATGCAATGCAAGTGTTGTTACAACTGGGCTATAATGTAAACGAGGCAAAAAAAATGGTTTCCGAAGCTACTGCGAAAAATAAGGATATCCGGACAGCAGAGGAACTGCTTGATAGAATCTATAATAATAAATCACTGTGAAAGGAGTGAAGTTTTTGGCAAGGCTCCGGTTGCTTGAAACTAGTGAGCAGCCCGGTGAGGAAAAATTTCAATGGTCCCTCAGGCCCACCAAATTAGCGGAATATACCGGCCAGAGAGATTTGCTGCGCCGATTGGATATTTCCATTAAGGCAGCGTTAAAAAGAGGTGAACCCATTGATCACATCCTCCTGTACGGGCCGCCCGGCCTGGGTAAAACGACTCTGGCCCATATTATCAGCAATGAGATGTCTTCCAACATAATATGTACCTCCGGACCGGTAATTGAGCGGAGCGGGGACCTAATGGGCATACTGACTAACCTACAGTATGCTGATGTTTTGTTTATTGATGAAATACACAGGCTACCCCGAACGGTTGAAGAGTTTTTATACTCAGCAATGGAGGATTTTAAAATAGATTTTATCGTTGACAAAGGGCCATTTGCAAAAACAATCAAGATTAATATCAAACATTTTACCCTGGTCGGGGCTACAACCAGGGCGGGACTTCTTTCATCTCCCCTGCGAGACCGCTTTGGTATCCTCCATCACGTTGATTTTTACACGCCAGGGGAGTTGAGTGAAATCATCAAAAGATCAAGTACTCTTTTGAATGTTGCTATTGATGAGCGGGGAGCGCTCGAAATTGCCGGGCGCTCGAGGGGAACACCGAGAATAGCCAACAGGCTCTTGCGCAGGGTGAGGGACTATGCCGAGGTGCTCGGCAGCGGGAAAATTGATTATGAAACAGCTGTAAAATCTTTGGAGCTGGAGGGCATTGACTCACAGGGTCTGGATAAAATAGATATAGCTTATCTTAAGACTATCATAGACAAATACAAAGGAGGCCCGGTGGGGATTGAGACAGTTGCCGCTACTCTAAACGAGGAAGTTGATATTTTGCAGGATATGGTGGAGCCGTATTTGCTAAAAATTGGCTATTTGAACCGGTCGCCTGCAGGGCGTAAAGTGACTCACAGCGCCCTGGAACACCTGGGATACGATGTATCCAGGTTTTTGTAGATTGAAACGGTAAGTAAAAAGTGAGTTTCGCTGTCTCAGTTAGAATTTTTAACTTTAGTTATATAACAACTTCTATCTGTTTTAATTCTTTTGTATATTGTATAATTTACATGATTAAAAAAACAAGGATAAAAGCTTTTCTTTACCGAAATATATTAAATCAATACTACAATACTGTGTTTACTGCGTCCACTTTCATTATCACCTGACCAACGGGCAGGAGCCCGGTTGAGTTTCACCTGCGGTGATATTTATTTGTCGGGAGTGGACAACATAACTTTGAAAGGAGCGGGAGCCTGGTAATAATTTACGTGAGTCAGCGATGTTTTTTAACCAGGTAGGCATAATAATGTCGAAGCGAATAGTTGAAGCGTATATCGGTGAATATGCCGGTGGCAAGAGTGAAAACGCTTTAAATCGTGCCTTGGAACTGGCCGGCCTGGGGAGGAAGGTTACCCTGGTTGATTTTGATATCGTAGAGCCTGTTTACACCTTGCGGCCAATCCAGAATGAGCTAACTGCCCGTGGCGTCACAGTAATTGCATGGAAAACAAGAGACACCTTGGGGTTGGGTGAAGCTGGTACAACCTTAAAGCCCGGCGCCAGATGGGCTTTAAAGCACCAGGGAGATATAATTTTAGATATCGGTTACGGTGTGGGAGGTGCAAGAACTTTGCGTTTGCTGGAGGGCGCCGATACAGATCCGGATCTACAGGTTATTGCTGTAATTAATATATCCCGCCCCATGACGGCCACAGTTGAGGATATTGTTGAACAGGTCAGGGAAATGGGCCGGGTTAACGCGCTATTAAACAATACCCATCTTAGTGATGAGACTACAGCGGCTGTGGTTCAGGAAGGCGCCCGTGTGGTTGCTGAGGCGGCTAAACTCCTTAACCTTCCTGTGGTGGCTTCAGCAGCTATTGCTGAAGTAGCAAAAGAAATCGGTCTTACTGACTGCATGGGCAATCCGGTACGGTCAATAAACAGGTTTATGCAGAAGGCATTCTGGTGAAATATAACAATTATGACCAATAGGAGGAACTTAGATGACAGAAAAAATAATTGAGCAGGAAAAGAGAGCATTTTTAACCGGCAATGAAGTAGTGGCCTGGGCTGCACTGGCAGCGAAAGCGGACATTATGTATGGTTATCCGATAACCCCGCAAAATGAGATTATGCACTACTGGACTAGACTGGCGCCTAGATATGATAAACGTTTCCTACAGACTGAAGATGAGCTGTCGGCCGGCTTTACTACAGTAGGGGGCGTGCTGGCGGGGCGCAAGGCATTCACTGCTACAGCTGGGCCGGGCAATACCCTGATGCAGGAGCCGGTCTCAATGGCTGAAATGTTGCGCCTGCCAATAGTCGTGGTAATCCAGCAAAGGGGTGGCCCGTCTACGGCTACTGTCATCTACTCACAGCAGGAGGTGACTATGACTACCCTGGGCGGGAACGGCGAGGGGATGCGTGTCGTCTACTCTACTTCCAGCCACCAGGAACTGTTCGATTATACTATTAAAGCATTTAACACAGCCTGGAAATATCGTTTTCCCACTTTTGTGCTGGGTGATGGCTATCAGGCCAAGATGCGCGAGCCGCTTACGCTTTATGATCCTGAGTCGAGAGGCATTGAATTGATTAAACCCGAACCCTATGTCGGTAAACCTGGTACGCCCGGTGTGGACAGGGCTCCTTCTCAGTTTCGAAACACCTACAGCATGGAAGAGGAACTGTTAGAAATAGTAAACCAATATATGCAAGATTATGGTGAGATGGCGCCACAGGTAGCTGAGTATCAGGTAGCTAATGTGGAGGACGCGGACCTGGTGATTATTGGCCACGGGGTCGTTTTTCGTGCGGTCAGGGCGGCTGTGGACAACCTGCGGGCCAGGGGCTTAAAAGTCGGTTATTTCCGGCCGGTAACTTTACGCCCATTGGCTGTACCACAAATAAAAGAGGTATTTTCCAACAGTAAAAAAGTGCTAGTGGTAGAGTCCGCCTATGGCCAACTGGCAAGGTTATTGAAAGAAGCTGCTTATGGCACAACAGCTGAGTTTCTGACCATGTTCAGGCCAGGTGTGGGGATTACTGCTGAGGAGGTTGAAGCTGAAGTCGAAAAGATCCTCGGCTAAAACCTGTTCATTAGATCTAATTTTAACGGCCTCATAATGCAATGAACAAGCTTATTGGGAAGTTGCATTATTAGGGTTGTGTAATATAAAAAACCGCCTGTTTAAGATTGACCACTGTTCATTTATAGCTTTGTTATTTTTGAACAAGGGGAATAAGTTTTTAATGATCGCAAAGACTTATAATATCTTAAGAGGGCGGTGATATAGATTGTCGAAAGGTATTTGCCCGGTTGAGCCGGTAATGCCCACAAGCTGGCGGAAAGACAACAAGCCGCATAAGTTTTGCCCGGGCTGTGGCCACGGCTTAGTGCTAAAGTGCCTGGGACAAGTCGTGGATGAACTGGATCTACAGGATAAAGTAGTGTTTGGCTGCGATATTGGCTGTTCGTTATTAGCCTGGGATTTTTTTAATTTGGACGCCGTACAGACCCATCACGGCCGGACCACTCCGGTAATGACAGGTATTAAGCGTTCTCGACCAGAGTTGATATGTATTGCTTATATGGGTGACGGGGGGGGTTACTCGATTGGTGTCCAGCACCTGGTCAGTGCGGCGGCGCGCAATGAAAAGATCACTGCTATACTGGCCAACAATACCCAGTATGCGATGACTGGTGGTCAGATGGCGCCCACTACCTTGCCTGGCCAGAAGACGGAAACCACTCCTTACGGGCGGGACCCTGAATTAACGGGATTTCCACTGCAGGGTCAAGAAATGGTTTCAGCAGTATGTCGGGAGGGGGCCTATGTTGCCCGGGGAAGTGTAGCAAATCAACGCCAACTAAAAAGCTATCTCAAAAAAGCGCTGGAAAACCAGCTTGCCCAAAGAGGTTTTTCTTTCGTGGAGGTTCTTTCCACCTGTCCGACCAACTGGCGGACTAATGCAGCCGAAACTTGGGAATTCGTCCAGGAGAAAATGCCGGAGTACTTTAAGCTAGGAGAAACCAGACGGCCGGCTGACATGCGTGGGGAGGGCCTGGCAAATGGGTAAGATCACTAGAATTGTACTGGCCGGTGAGGGTGGTCAGGGAGTTCAGTCGGTAGCAGAAATAATTGCCGAAGCAGCTAATAAGGCAGGGAAACAGGCCCTTTATATTCCTAATTTTGGAGTTGAGCAGCGGGGCGGTGTGTCTGTGGCCTACGTCCAGATTAGCGATGGAAATATCGGCTCGCCTAAGTTTAAAACCGGTGACATTGTGGTGGCGCTCAGTGAACGGGCGGTGCGCCGCACCGGCAAATACGCGGGGCCGGACACCACCTATGTTTACGATAGCAGCATCAAGGGAATTGAAGGTGAACTGCCTAAATACGCGGGTAGATTCTTGCCCATACCAGCCATCGATATTGCCAGGCACGATTTTCATCCCAGGGTTTTTAATATTATCATTTTGGGGGCGGTTGTAGGAGCTACGGGGGTGATTCCGCTGGAGCAGGTGAAAGATGCCATTGAAGAAAAATTAGGTTATAAATTTGAAAAACAACCAGAACTGCGTGAGCTTAACTTTCGAGCGATGGAGCGTGGTATGGAGCTGGTTGATGCAAAAAATATGAGGGAGTCAGTTATTTTCAAGGAAGTTGCGCCAGCCTATGAAATATTTTAACCTATTAAAATTCAAATCATTTCCCTATGGAAAGGACGAGGCTACCTAATGCCGCTTAATTATTTCGATCCAAAAACCCAAGAGTTAGATAAAGGTTATTTTACCCTTTTCCCAGGCCTGTGTAAAGGGTGCGGGCTGTGTATTGAAACGTGTCCGAGAAAGAGCATTACCTGGTCTGATGTGCTTGGGGTTTATGGTACACCTTCAGTAGAGTCAAGTAATGGGTGTACAGCCTGTGGCATTTGCCAAAGTGTCTGCCCTGACTGTGCCATCCGCGTTGAGAGGAAGTTAAAACATTAAGGAGACCTCACCCGGAGGTCTCTTTTTTTCACCAGACAACCTCACTTTTCATACTTTATTATATGGTGACAATAATAAAGAAAAGAGAAAAGTAGGTGGTTAAAATTTTCTTACAGTGTGTTTTATGCCAGCATGAGATTATAGGTGATGAACAGGTACTCCTGGTTAAGGGAAGCTGTATTTGTCCTGATTGCGAGGCCAGGATTGTCAGGCTGCACATAGATGATCTCGAATACGATTATTATAAAAATGGATTAAAAAAGGTGTGGTGGTATACAGGAGCCTGAGACTCCGCCAGCGCTTGCCTTTTTTGTGCCAGCCGTACCATCCTGTGTGCTGTTTCGATATCCTGCCTGATTAAGTACAGGGTGGAAGGCTTGATACCGGTTCTGGCAGTAATTTCCTGATCGGAGAGTCCTCGCTTCCATGCCCTGATCAACTTGCTGACATCGGTGCGGTACTTTTGGGAGAGGGCTTTCTCGTCCATATTTTGGGTTGGTTTTCCGGTCATGGCTATCCACTTCCTTTCTTTAAATCATAGGCTAATCATATTTTTAGCCGGGAATTTGTGATCTATAAGGGTTAACTGCTGGTAAAAGCAAAGAAAAGGGGTTTGCTATTACAACCTTATCTAACTTAAGACCCAGATCAAATCAAGAATTTATACCACTTGTTGCTAACTAATTAGGACATAACAAAAGGCATTATTATTGCCTTTTGACTTAATATACTTCTGGTACTCTAGCCTAATTATTTTAACTGTTACCAAGTATGGAAACAAAAATCTAGGCAAAAAATAATCAAACTGCTATAATGCTGTAGCAGTATAGTTTTACAATATAATTTTAAAACAGATACTGGAGAAAACAGATATATGGTAAATGCTAGTCAACGCCAGGCGCCTCTTTACCAGGCGCTGAAAAACCATGCAGAGAGCAATGTCGCTAACCTTCATGTCCCAGGGCACCGCCAGGGCTGGGGACTTCCCAAAGAGCTTTTGTCGCTGGATGGACAGGCCTTATTTAAGTTAGATCTGACCGAAATACCCCGGCTTGATGACTTGCATATTCCCCAGGGAGTGATTGCCCAGGCCCAGGAACTGGTGGCCCGGGCCTCCGGGGCGGAGCAGAGCTTTTTTTTAGTCAATGGTAGCACAGTTGGTATTCACGCTTTGTTGATGGCTGTAGGCGGACGGGGAGAAGTGCTCCTTCCCCGGAATGCTCATCGCTCTGCTCTGGGTGGCTTAATTTTGTCAGGCGCCGATCCGGTATATGTTATGCCGGAAATAATAAGTGGGTTTAATATAGCAGCTGGAGTTTTGCCAGAGCATATCCAACAGGCAATTGAGTCAAACTCCAGCATTTGCGTTGTCTTGACGGTGCGACCAAACTATTACGGGGTTGTAGACGACCTGGCCAAACAGGTCGTGCTCGTACATGCTCAGGGTAGACCAGTTTTGGTCGATGAGGCGCATGGAGCCCACTTGCGGTTTCACCACGACCTGCCGCAAGATGCTATGTCTTGTGGAGCTGACGCTGCTGTTCAAAGTACCCACAAATCAGGAGGAGCCTTAACTCAGTCTTCGCTACTGCATTTGAGTGGCAACCACCTTGATGGCGAAGTGGTGGCTAATGCGCTATCTCTTTTGCAGACCACCAGTCCGTCTTATATTCTGATGGCTTCTCTTGACCTGGCCAGGCGGCAGTTGGCTCTGTCTGGTACAAGCCTGTTGGAGCGGACCTTGACTCTGGCTGGTAAGACCAGGGAGCGACTGGTCCGCATCAAAGGGCTAAAAGTTTTGTCTAAAGCTGATCTGCCGGGGTTCGACCTTGATCTAACCAGGCTTGTAATAAACGTAAGTGGTTTAGGCTTGACCGGTTATCAAGTTGGTGATTTATTATTCCGGCGTTACAATGTATATATTGAGATGGCCGAGGCGAACAATATTGTAGCGTTTTTATCGATTGGTACTACTCCCGCGGATTGCGATGCCCTGGTCAAAGCGCTGGAAGACATTGCTTGCCGCGAGAGGCGCGTTCATGCAACAAGGTTTCCTGAAGTTCCATTTAATATAAAGAAAAGAATGAAGCCCCGGGATGCCTGGTTTGCAGCATCACAAAGAGTATCACTGGCTGAAGCCCGCGGCAGGATATGTGCTGAAACCATAGCAGTTTACCCGCCAGGTATTCCCGTGCTGTGTCCGGGTGAAGAAATAAATTCAGAGGTTTATGAATACCTGGAATTAGCTAGTAGACATAACCTCTCCTGCCAGGGGGCGTCTGATTATACACTAAAAACGATCAGAGTTGTGATAGAATAACATGAGGAACAAGGGGGATTTTGAGTATTTAAGCTATGAAGGGAAAACTTATTGCTATTGAGTCAGGAGATGGGTGTGGTAAAGAGACTCAGTCAGAAATGCTATACAAAAGACTTTTGTGTGATGGTTGCAATGTAAAAAAAATATCTTTTCCTAACTACAAGAGCAGCTCTGCTGCTTTAATCAATATGTATTTAAGCGGTGAATTCGGTAGCGATCCTGGTGAGGTCAGCCCATATGTCGCATCCACTTTTTATACGGTTGACCGGTTCGCCTCATACAAAAAGGATTGGGAAAGTTTCTATCTAAGCGGCGGTATTATCCTGGCAGACAGGTATACAACTGCTAATATGGTTCATCAAGCGGCAAAAATATCTGATGAACGGGAGAAAAAAAAGTATCTTGACTGGCTACTAGATTTCGAATTTAATATATTCCGGCTACCCGTTCCTGATTTGGTGATCTTTTTAGACATGCCGCCCGAATATAGCCGCAGGCTGATCATCGGTAGAGTGAGTAAGTCCGGGGTAAAGGATATCCACGAACATAACTATGACTATATGGTAAAGACCTATTACAATGCCTGCAGCATTGCCGAACAGTACCACTGGGCAATAATAAAGTCTGTGGCAGATGGACAACTGAAAAACATAGAAGAGATCCATGAAGAAATATATCGGATAGTTAAAGCTATTATTGGTTGAATGGGGCGGAGCTAGCGAATGCTTTTTCTAAGAGAAATCTTCGGTCATAAACCGATTGTCAAGACGCTGATAAATGCTGTGACAAACGATCGGGTGGCCCACGCTTATCTTTTTACAGGACCTGAAGGGGTGGGTAAAGCCACCAGCGCCCTTGCGTTTACCCGGGCACTACTTTGTAGCAGCTCGTCCGGTGGGGATGCCTGTGGCAGTTGCCAGGGATGCCGTCAATTGATACACTCCAATCATCCGGATTTTTACCGTTTGGGTCCGGTAGGCCTGTCAATAAAAATTGAACAGATCCGTGAACTTCAGCGCAAAATAAAGTTCCGCTCCTATAAAGGTGGCCGGCAAGTTTTCTTAATTGAACAGGCTGAGACAATGACGGCGGAAGCTGCCAACTGCCTGCTAAAGACCCTGGAAGAACCGCCCATAGGCACGGTTTTAATTCTGCTTTCTGCGCGGCCGCAGGCCTTACTGCCAACTATCATATCCCGCTGTCAGCAATTATATTTTAAGCATATACCTAGCCGTGAACTGTCCTCTTATCTGAGCAAACTGTACAACCTACATCAGGAGGAGGCGCGCTTACTAGCTGTTCTTTCAGGTGGAAGTATGGGTAAGGCCCTGGCTTGTGCCACGGGCGCTTTTCAGGAGGAGCGGGCCGAAGCCATCAGGCTTGCAGCCGGGCTTCGTGAGGCTGGTATCACGGAAACCATGGAGCTGGCCGGGGAAATAGCAAGAAGTAAGAAGAATATTTTAAACTTAATTGAGCTTTTAGCCTGCTGGTACCGGGACATATTAGTTTGGAAAGAGACAGGGGAAGTTGATCTTTTATATAACCCGGACTTAGTTAATGAAGTAAAATTAGAGGCGGAAGTTTTTGAAATTGCCCGTCTAGTGGAGATACTAGGGGATATTGAGAAGTTAAAAAGTAGAATTCGGTTCAACACAAATATGAGGCTCGCCCTTGAGTCAATCTTTTTGCGCCTGTCATGCAGAAGACGTTGTACAAGAAAAGATTGGGGAGATTAGAATGGGAATACTTGTAGTAGGAGTACGCTTTAAAAAAGCAGGAAAGATATATTATTTTGACCCGGATGGACAACAATTAGCGCAGTATGATGGTGTAATTGTTGAAACTACCAGGGGGGTGGAGTATGGAGAGGTAGTGGCAGGACCCCATGAGGTAGAAGAGAAAGAGATGGTAGCGCCTTTGAAAAAGGTTATCCGCAAGGCAACCGATGCTGACAAACAGCAGTTATCGATAAACAGGGAAAAAGAAAGAAAGGCCTATCTGGTTGGACTAGAAAAAATAGCTGCCCACAAGCTGCCAATGAAACTTATTAATGTGGAGCAAACTTTTGACGGGAATAAAATCATTTTTTATTTTACGGCTGACGGTCGCATCGACTTTCGTGAACTTGTAAAAGACTTGGCCTCCGTTTTTAGAATCAGGATCGAGTTAAGGCAGATAGGAGTTCGCGATGAGGCCAAGATGGTTGGTGGGCTTGGCTGTTGCGGTAGGGAGCTCTGTTGTTCAGCCTGGCTGTCCGACTTCGTATCAGTATCGATAAGGATGGCCAAGGAGCAGAACCTCTCTTTAAATCCAGCCAAGATATCTGGTATTTGCGGCAGGCTGATGTGTTGTCTTAAATATGAAAATGAGTGTTATGAACATGCTAGAGAAGAAATGCCGGAAATCGGTACTTGTGTGCTAACTCCGGATGGAGAAGGTAGAGTCATCGGGGTCAATATTATTAAAAACGGAGTAAGCGTGGAACTCAAGGAAAGCAAGACTATTAAAGAGTACCAGACCGGTGAAATAACACCTAAAAACAGTCTGGTTAGTGATTCCAGCAAGTCTAATAAAGAATGCCACATTCAGCTAGATGGGGAGAGTGTTTAATTGCGAGCTCTTTACAAACTGACAAAGGATATGGAAGTAAAACTGCATACGCTTTTTAATGAATTGCAAGATTTAAAAAATAAGGCCCGGGAGCTGGATGAGGAAAATACCCGGCTAAGGCATAGCCTGGCCGAAGCCTACCGCGCAAGTGGTATTATTGGAGCAGTGGAAACGTCTCATACAGGTATTGGGTTTATGAATCTTTTAGAGCTTTATGACCAGGGTTTTCATATATGCAACTTGCATTTCGGATGCAAGCGGGCCGTTGAATGCCTTTTTTGCATGGCTGTTTTGAAAAAAGGGCATAAATCGGCTGTAGAGCAAGGTTGAAATATAACAGGGGTGAATTAATTTTGGCACCAGATCAGAAAGGAAGACTTTATCTCTGTGCTACACCTATTGGTAACCTGGAGGACATTACCTTAAGGGCCCTGCGGGTGCTCCGCGAGGTAGACTTAATTGCGGCTGAGGATACTCGGCATACTCGTAAATTGCTCAGCCATTATGATATCCATACTCCACTTACTAGTTACCACGAGCACAATCGCAAAAAAAAGGGTGAATATTTGCTCGAACTGCTGGCTACTGGCAAGCAAATAGCACTAGTTTCCGATGCTGGGATGCCGGGAGTTTCTGATCCTGGTTCCGAGCTTGTGATACCAGCGCTGGAGAAGAACGTCAAGGTGATTCCGGTTCCAGGCCCCAGCGCAGTAATCACTGCGCTGGTGATATCCGGGTTGCCTACCGAAGCTTTTGTTTTTGAAGGTTTTTTACCCTCTTCTCAAAAAGCCCGGTGGGATAAGCTGACTAGCTTGCGCAGCGAGCAGAGAACGATAGTTTTTTACGAGGCGCCGCATCGCTTAAAGGCAACTCTGGCAGATATCCGCGAGGTTGCAGGCAACCGCCGCATGGCAGTAGCAAGGGAACTGACCAAGCGATATGAAGAGGTTGTTAGGGGTACGGTGGACGAGGTAGTGGCATATTTTCGGGAAAAAGAGCCGCGAGGAGAGTTCTGTCTGGTCCTGGACGGCAATAAAGTGGTTACGGAATTGTTAGACGAAACAAACAGGCCAGCCCTTGAACCAGTTGAGCATGTGGCTATATTTGAAGCAGAGGGTGTAAGTATGAAAGAAGCTATTCGCCAGGTTGCCCGGTTGCACAGATTGCCCAAGAAAGAAGTTTATCGGGCAGTGGTAATGAGAAAAAATAAATAACTGGAGTAAATGTTAATTTATTCTCCAGTTATTTAATAAAAAAAGTATTATAAAATGCTTAAAAGCTAATCAGTTAGTGCTGAAAAATAAGATCTATTGCAATTTAAATTGCCTGGGTGTTTTCAAACATGCTTATAGCACACTCGCGACAAACGAGCTTACCGCGGTAATGCTGGACATCAGAAGCATTGCCACAGAAAACGCAGGCAGGCTCATACTTCTTCAGGATAATTTTTTCCGCATCTACGTAGATTTCCAGGGCGTCTTTTTCATCAATTCCCAATGTACGTCTCAGTTCAATTGGAATTACTACCCGGCCGAGCTCGTCAACTTTTCGAACAATACCCGTTGACTTCAAAGCTGTCCCTCCCTTTCTTTTAAAATTCGATTCAATCACTAAAGTTTTGCATGTAACTAAATGGTACCAACAGTACCAGTTAAAGTCAATAAAAATTTGGATATATTTTTACATTTTTTTTGCACTGTGGCAAGAATCTCTAAAACTTGACAAACTTGATACCTTACATTAAAATCAGGGTAAAAGTTCCGCCCTTTTGCCAGAAAAATTTGGGGTGGGTTTTTTTGTCAATAATCAGGAACGGAACCGCTTGACTGGCCAGGTTCCTGTCATTTAGGAGGAATAAGCGTGGGGGAAAAAACCTTTTACATTACCACACCACTTTACTATCCAAGCGATAAATTACATATGGGTCATGCGTATACTACAGTAGCTGCGGATGCTATGTGCCGCTTTAAAAAGCTGACGGGTTTTAATACATGGTTTTTAACAGGTTCTGATGAGCATGGCCAAAAAATAGAGCGGGCCGCCCATGCCAGAGGGGAGACCCCCCAGCAATATGTGGATCGGATCGTAGCCAGCTTTAAAGAGTTGTGGGGCCGTCTGGAAGTTGAATATAGCGATTTTATTCGCACCACCGAGCCGCGACATAAAAAGGTGGCCTCCGGCATTTTCCAAAAGCTTTACGATCAGGGAGACATTTATAAAGCCAGCTATGAGGGTTGGTACTGTTTACCCTGTGAAACGTTTTGGACGGAAGGGCGCCTTGAAGATGGCAACTGCCCGGACTGCGGGCGTCCAGTGGAAAAACTGCAGGAAGAAAACTACTTTTTCCGGATGTCTAAATATTCGGAGCGACTCTTAAATTATATTGAAGAACACCCCGGGTTTATTCAGCCCGTCTCACGGCGGAATGAAATGGTGAGCTTTATCAAGAGTGGTCTAGAAGACCTTTGTGTATCGCGGACTACCTTTGATTGGGGCATACCGGTGCCTTTTGATACCCAGAATGTCATATATGTTTGGGTAGATGCGTTGACCAACTATATCTCTGCCCTTGGCTACGGCAGTGATAATGATAGCCTGTTTAAGAAATACTGGCCGGCGGATGTACACCTGATGGGTAAGGACATCGTTCGGTTTCACAGCGTTATTTGGCCGGTACTATTAATGGCACTGGGGATTGAGTTACCCCAACGAGTAGTTGGCCACGGCTGGCTGCTCTTAGACAGCGGTAAAATGTCCAAGTCGAAAGGAAATGTGGTTGACCCCCTAGTGCTAGCTGACAAGTATGGTGTTGACGCCATTCGCTATTACCTGCTGCGTGAATTGCCCTTCGGGTCAGACGGCATTTACAGCGAGGAAGCACTAGTTGAGCGGATCAATAAGGATCTAGCTAATGATTTGGGCAATCTTATTAGCAGATCTATAGCAATGATAGAAAAGTATTTTCATGGTTTGATAAAAGCACCTGGTGAAAATGAAGACATGGACCGCGAGCTGATCGAACTGGCTGAGCAAACGCCGGCGGCAGTTGAAGAATTTATGGATAGGATGGAACTCTCTAATGCGCTGACGACAATTTGGCGCCTGGTAGGGAGAGCCAACAAATATGTGGATGAAACCGCTCCCTGGGGCTTGGCCAAGGATGAATCCAGACATGACCGCCTGGCCACTGTATTATATAATCTTGCCGAGAGTCTGCGGTTTATTGTCATTACGGTTTCTCCCTTTATGCCTTTACTACCAAAACGGGTCTGGGCACAGCTTGGGCTTGAAGAGCGGCCTGAACTGACTACCTGGGATTCATTAATCTGGGGTAAAATGCCTATAGGCACAGTAGTTAAAAAAGGACCAGCATTGTTTCCTCGTATTGATCTGAAAAGTTTGAAAGAGTAATTTTCTGCCAGGCAATAGTGATCTATAACAATATGGTCTATTATATATGAAATAATAAAAGGAATGATGGTTGTGATCTTGTTTGATTCACATGCCCACCTGGACTTTGAGGACTATGACGCTGACCGGGACGAAATGATCACGCGGGCGCGCGCAGCTGGTTTGATAAATATTGTTAATGTTGGCTTTGATTTGGATTCATCCCGTAAGGCTGTACAATTGGCGGAAAAGTATGATTTAATTTATGCTGCAGTAGGGATTCACCCTCATGTTGCGGATGAAGCGCCAATTGATTTTCTGGAACAGCTGGAGCAGCTGTCCGCACACCCGAAGGTTGTTGCGCTTGGTGAAATGGGTTTGGACTACTTCCGGAACCTCTCATCCCGCCCGGTACAGTATAAAGTTTTTCGGGAGCAATTGACATTGGCCAAGAGACTGAACTTGCCGGTAATTATTCATGACCGAGAAGCACATGGTGAAGTGATGGATATTTTACACCAGGATAGTCCCTTTCCTGCTGGCGGGGTAATTCACTGTTATTCCGGGAGTTGGGAAATGGCTAAACAGTGCATATCACTTGGCTTTTATATTTCTATTGCCGGCCCGGTAACCTTCAAAAATGCTAACAGGCTGAAGGATATAGCTACTCGTATTCCTTTAAACCGACTTCTTATTGAAACTGATGCTCCTTTTCTTACCCCTACGCCCCACCGGGGAAAACGTAATGAGCCAGCCTTTGTCCAGTTTACAGCAGTAGAGATTGCTGGTCTGAAAAAAATGGATAATGAGGAACTGGCAAAAATATGCGCCGAAAATGGTAAGACCTTGTTCCGATTGAACACTACCCGATAAGAGCGATTGGTTTATAGCGGCTGGGGTATTATTATTTTATTATCAGGTCAGGGAGTCTTATATGTGGGTGGAGGTAAAGGCCTGCTTATAGTAAATACGGGAGATGGCAAGGGTAAAACCACAGCCTCACTTGGAATGGCGCTCAGGGCTTGGGGACAAGGCTTGAGGGTGCTGGTGATCCAGTTTATTAAGGGGGTGGGCTGGGATTACGGAGAGCGAAAGGCAGCAGAAAAGTTAGGTCCGGGCCTGACTATACGTCCTGTCGGCAAGGGATTTATCCATGAATCTGACGAAACACATTTTGAACAACACCGTCGTGCCGCTCATGACGCGTTAGATTTGGCCGTAGTTGAGATTACTAATGGAGAATACGACATGATTGTGCTTGATGAAATCTTTTATGCTATTCACTATAAACTAGTCTCCCTGGATGACGTAATGGGTCTGGTTAATCGGAAGCCAGAGCAACTACATCTGGTGCTAACCGGACGTTATGCTCCTCAGGAAATAATTGAGCGGGCTGATCTGGTGACTGAGATGATAGATGTAAAACACCCCTTTCTACGAGGTATTAACGCCCAAAAGGGCATCGAATTTTAATCTAACTCTGCTTTAAGAAAATTGCATACAATTTTTAGTAAGGAGGATTCGATGCGCCAGGTACTGGTTAATATTGCATGGCTTGTCAATGCTTTTGAGAATAACAGCGGGCATTCAGAGTACTATCTTGACATGGAAACAGGGGATATTAGGTTTTTTTCCCCAATGGACTTTCCAGAGCACCAAGATATTATGAAAAAACTTGATCAGATGCAGGATCGTTTTATTAAGATCCCGAAGATGAATCCAAATCTTTGCTCAAAAGTCAAGAAGGATTATGTTTCACTTATTGAAAATCCTTATTTAAAGGAGTTACTTAGAAAAACAATCGATAGCGGTGATGTTAAAAAGTTTAGGAGTGTTTTATTTGAGTTCGAAGAAGAGCGGCGGTGCTGGTATGTATTTGAACATGAATGTAATAAAGAATTTTTAGTAAAATGGTTTAAAGAGAAAGGTATTGAACTGGTCAATCAATTACCTAAAGAATTTAAAAAGACTAAGGACGGTTAACCGGACAGGGCGGGATATTTACTATTCTGGTAAAAAATGTGACAATAAATAAATCTATTCAGAATAGTAAACTTGTAGTAAAATAAACATAAAATATATCTGTCAATAAGCCAAAACAACCAGTATCTAATCTTCATGCAAAACTGTTTAAGGAGGCATTTGATGAATTGGTCTGGGCTGAAGGGGTTGCACCGGAAACTTGACGGTATGGTTTTATGGTTACCCCGGCAGCGGGGTATTTTGCTCAAGTGGGCTACAGTAGTCATTGTGGCTGTTTTATTAGTCAGTTGCTACGTATGTACAAAAAAGTCAGTGATCCTTTTAGTTGACGGAAATGAAACTGTGGTACATACTTTTGCCGGTACTGTAGGAGGGGTCCTGGCTGAGAATGGGATTACCTTGCTTGATAAGGATGAGGTCGAACCTTCTCTTGAAAGTTCGTTGCAGGATGACATGGTAGTAACAGTAAAACATGCGCTGGATTTAACCATTACTGTGGACGGGGGAACTATTCCGGTTAGGACAATGGCACAGCAAGTAGGCGACGTTCTAGCTGAATATGGGATTGTAGCCGGACCAAATGATGAGGTTACCCCTGTAAAGGAGGCGCCAGTCAGCCCAGGAATGATCATTAGAATAGCCCGAGTTAGAGTTGATACTATAGAAAGCAATGTTCCGATAGACTATAAAACGAAAAAACAGTATACTGTAAAAATACCTACCGGGGACAGCCGTGTTGCCCAGGAGGGTAAGCGAGGAACTGAACGGCAGATTTGGCAGGTTACCTATAAAGATGACCAGGAGGTTAATCGGCATCTAGCCTACAAGGAAGTAATTGAGCCGGCTGTGGATAGGGTAGTAATGGTTGGAAGCGGGATGGTTGTATCCCGGGGTGGTGAAAATATAAGGTATTCCGAAACAATGGATATGCTTGCCACTGGCTATACATATACAGGGAATAATACTGCTTCAGGTACTTCGCCGCATTATGGCGTAGCAGCTGTTGATCCGAGTGTGATCAAAATGGGTACCAGATTTTATGTGGAAGGGTATGGGTACGCCACTGCCCTTGACCGGGGGGGCGCTATTAAGGGGAGAAGGATTGATTTATTCTTTGAGTCGTATAACGAAGCTATAAGATGGGGTACCAGAAACGTTAAGGTTTACATTATGGATTGATATAGGGGCCGTAAGGCCTTTTTGTTTTTGCATGATCAGGGAATAATAAAAAGGAAATACTGACGGGACGCAGAAAATAGTAAACTAAACTTTTCATAAATAAGTTAAAAAGCTCTGGGTTTCATGTGCTTTTTAAGAATGAATAGATTTCAACTGTTGAACTTCAGAATAGCTAATTGGGCTTACTTAACAGGAGGAGCCAGGTTGTTGGAAGTAACATCGCCAGTGGCAGTAAGAGATATTTTAAACCGTTATCGGCTTGCTTGTCGGAAGAGTCGGGGGCAGAACTTTCTTATTGATCATAATATAGCCGCTAAGATTGTTGCTGCTGCAGATTTGTCGCCTGCCGACCTGGTAGTTGAAATCGGGCCAGGTCTCGGGGCACTAACCACTAGGGCTGCCGGCCTTGCCGGAAGAGTACTGGGAGTTGAGATTGACAGAGGTTTTTTACTTCCGTTAGAAGAAGTGCTGGCGGGCCTGCAAAACGTGTTAGTCATTCAGGGAGATGCCCTGGAAATTGACTTTGACCGTCTGGTTCAAGAGCAAACTGAAGGAGTATTCGGGCGGGAGGGTAAGCGCTATAAGCTTCTTGCCAACTTGCCCTATTATATCACCAGTCCCCTGTTGATGCGGCTGTTACATGAGCATTATAATCTATCTTTAATGGTGATCATGGTCCAGTTAGAAGTGGCGGCCCGCCTAGTAGCCATGCCGGGTTCTAAGGATTACGGCGCGCTTAGCGTGGCTGTACAGTTTTTTGCGGAGGTAAAGCTTCTTTTTCGAGTGCCTAAAACAGTGTTTTTCCCTGTCCCGGCGGTAGACTCTGCGGTGGTTCGATTGGTAATGAGACAGAGACCGGCTGTGCCAGTACAGGATGAGAAGACTTTTTTCAAAGTGGTGCGTGCTGCCTTTGGCAAGCGCCGCAAGACCCTCTTAAATGCCCTGGCAACGTCAGATTTAGGCGTTGATAAGGAATTGTTGAAGACTGTGTTACGTAGTTGCGGAATTAATCCAGACAGGCGTGGTGAGACTCTATGTTTGGCTGAATTTGCCCGGCTAACTGACAGCCTTGTGAAATTAAAAGAGTACCGTTAATCAATTTGACGGGTGAGGTTAAGTTATGTATTTCTTTAGTCCTACCAAAGGCCGTATGGACTTTGAGCAAATGATGGACGATATAATTAAATATATTAGAGGACTTCCTACCTCTGCATACAAAATAATTATCGGATCAGATTCTCAGGTCAAACGGGAAACCTCCTTTGTAACCGCAATAATAGTCCACCGCCTGGGCAAGGGGGCTCGTTATTATTATCGAAAAAAAAACCAGCGGAAGATCAAAAGCTTACGCCAGAAGATTTTTTATGAGACGGCCTTGAGCCTGGAGATTGGCGGTATGGTTAATAAATATTTCAGTAACAGCGGCTTTGCGGAATTAGATGTGGAGATTCATATTGATGTCGGAAACCAGGGTGAGACCAAGAACCTAATCCGTGAGGTAGTAGGTATGGTCACTGGCAGTGGGTTTAGGGCTAAAATTAAGCCGGACGCCTACGGAGCATCTAGTGTTGCTGACAAGCACACCAAATAGAAGAATTTGTTTAAGCAAGAATATTGGCAACATAAGGCAAGGCCATTAACATGCATGCATGATAGTGGTCTTTTTTAATTTCTAATAAACTTTTCTAAAATATCCCATCGTCTTTGCGGATGATAACCTTTGTATTCAAACTGCCCTCTGATCCTAGTGCGCTTTTCGTCACGGAATGTGTGAAGAGCTTCAATGCAGTCTCCAATGATAGTCTCGGCGATTAGCTGTGAGTGTTGCTGATCCCTTTCCGGTGATCCCAGGTCTTTATGACTGATATTAGCTCCAATATTTATTTCAAGGTGCTTTTTTACCGCAATTGCCAGGGAAACTGGAGGGATAGCAATGTCTTGTAGCGGAATAGTATCAAGAAAGCGCCGGGAAACTGCGTGCGGGCCATGACTGGGGGAGGCAGCCCCAATTATCTCAACAAGACCGATTTTTTCATTTAGTTGCCAGCGCTCCTTAAAAAGATGCGCTGCCAGGGGGGATAAGCTTTCTGATACTATTTCCGGATAACAGTTGGTTAATGATATGTCGTAATGGTGGGAAATTACTTGATCTAGCAATTTGCATAAATCTTTACAAATAGTGCCGTCCATGTCGCCATCCATAAAAAGGACCGCTTTGGCACCCCTGTCCTTGGCTATCTTTGCTCCGATTGCTCTTGGAACATCGATACCCAGGGGCTCATCAAAGTAAATAGGTGAGACCCGTGTTTGAAACTGCTGCGCAAGCAAGAGTGAGTTATCTGTACTTCCATTAATTACCGGTATCACTAGATCAACAGGAGTGCTTAATATTGTCTTAATAGTCTTTTTGAGTCGCTTCTCTTCATTACGAACCGGAACAACTGCTACAATCATCGTTTTCTCCTTCCTTCTATTTGTCTAATATATGGAAAACAAAATAGAAAGTTGATAAAAAAATACACAAGTCACAATGCCCATTACATATGATATACAAATATGATTAAGAGGCTATTAGCGATGAGAAATATCAAACCAGGTGATGTTGTAGGGCGCAAGTCCTACAACTGTGATGTGTTCTTTAAAGTTATAGAGTTTTTCATAAATGATAGTGGTAAAAATTACGCATACTTAAAGGGTCTTAACCTAAGGCTATGTGCTAGTGCTCCGGAGGAAGACCTGGTCAGAATCGAACCGAGTGCCCTGACTAAAAACCTACTAGAGCAAGCAAAAAGCAACAACGAGCACATGAAACGCATTTTTAGCCGGCGGGTCAGGGAGCGTGAGATAATTCTAGGTAGGGTTGTCCCGAAGGAGCGGGGCAAAGGGCCGCTGGACGGGTTTGATATACCAGGCACGGTATTGCATATTGACGGGGATAGCGATTATCTAGATCTTTGTTTAACAACTTATAGACAGTTGAGTATACCGGCTAACGGCTACTGTATCGAAGAAGCCAGGCAGCCGGAGATGATAGAAGCTCTTCTTAATAAGCACAACCCGGACTTACTGGTCATAACGGGTCACGATGGCTTTATCAAGGGTAGAGTAAATTTTTCAGATATTAATAATTATCATTCATCCAAATATTTTGTTGAAGCTGTAAAGGCTGCGCGGCGTTATGAAAAGAGCCGCGACGATCTGGTTATTTTTGCAGGAGCTTGCCAGTCTCACTATGAATCGATACTCGCAGCCGGCGCAAACTTTGCCAGTTCCCCTCAGCGCGTAATGATCCACGCTTACGATCCGGTTTTTGTAGTGGAAAAAATATCATACACATCTATTTATGATCGAATTTCCATAAAGGATATCATAACTGGGACAATTACAGGTATTGACGGTATTGGTGGGATGGAAACCCGTGGTAAATACCGTATGGGAATTCCGAGGTCTCCATATTAATACAGATTGTAATTAAAACCAATGTCTTATATAAAACGGAGGAAAATTATGCATGAATAAGCTCTTGAGCGCTCTTAAAAAAAATCGAACAAAGTTTCTTGGTCTAAAAAATGTGGTGGGTATTGGTGTGGGTTACAAACAAGCTGGCGAAAATGATACTGGTCAGCCAGCTTTTATCGTTTACGTTGAAAAAAAACTGCCCAGGACAGATTTGTCACGCAGCCACATCGTGCCAAGAAAGGTTGATGGGTTAGAAACTGATGTAGTAGAAATAGGTGTTGTAAAGATGCTTGGGGTGCGAACGGCGCGTGAGCGTCCCTGCCAACCGGGAATGAGCATTGGTCATTACCAGGCTACTGCAGGGACTATTGGGGCTGTGGTAAGGGACCGGGAAACAGGAGAGTTAATGATTCTTTCTAATAACCATGTTCTGGCTAATGGCTCCAGCATTCAAGAGGCTAGGGCCAAAACAGGTGACCCAGTTCTACAGCCCGGCGCTTGCGATACTTCATGGAAGCAGAATATACCTCAGGTGAAGTGGCCAAGGCGCCGGATTTTTTTATTAATGAACCTGTTTTCGGACAAGGTATGTTGGAATAAATTTTTATGGGGGTGTTTTTTTGAATAAAAAATTGATGGTTTTCAATAATGAGCGGATTGCGGTTCTGAATGGTAAGGGGAAGATAGATGATATGATTGTTTTTCTGTTGTCCAGAAAGTTGGAGAAGATATTATCGAAAAGTGAAGCAGTTCAAGAAAGACAGGGGAAGTGATATGTTGAACGCCAGCAGAAAGCTGGTAGCACTATACGCCAGGCTTAGCGTTAATGAGGGCGGGGAGCGTGACGAGAGCCTGGAAACGCAATGTGATATGCTGAGAGGTTTTATAGAAAAAAACGGTCTAGGAAATTACAAACAATATGTGGATAATGATGAATCAGGCGTGTACTTTGACCGCCCGGGACTTATTCAATTAATTAAAGATATAAAAAGCAACCTTATTGACGTGGTGGTGGTAAAAGATCTGTCCCGGTTAGGAAGAAATAATGGCGAAACGTTAACATTTCTTGATTTTCTTACAGAGCATAATATACAATTGATTTCCATTATTGATAACTACGACAGCTATGCGGATGATGACGAAATTATTGGCATCAGAACCTGGGCTAATGAACACTACTGCCGCGACATTTCTAAAAAAGTGCGTGCTAATTTAAGGAGAAAAATACAAAATGGTGAATACCTTGGCCGGCCGCATTTCGGTTACTTGAAATCCAGCCATAAAAAAAACAGGCTGGTAGTTGATCCGCGCTATCAAAAAGTAATACAGATGATTTTTGATATGTATATAAATGGTTGGGGCTACCGGGCACTGGCTGATTACATTCAAAGTATGAGAATACCCACACCCAGCCAGGATAAAAATTATGCCGGGGCCAAAAAAACCGATCGCTGGAACGAGCAGCACATTAGACGGATTATTATGAACCGGGTCTATTGTGGTGATACGGTCCAGGGCGTAAGTGAAAAGGTATCTTTTAAATTAAAGAAAACCCGGCGGCTGCCGCCAGAGCGGTGGGTAGTAGTAGAAAACACTCATGAGGCGATAATTCCCAGGGAGATATTCGAATTGGCGCAGGCAGTCAGAATAAAAAGATGGCGAGAGGGAGCAGGAAGAAAAAAGAAAAAGGGAAACAAGGCGAACCTTTTTACCGGTTTTTTAGTCTGTGCCGCATGTGGTGCCTATCTTGTGCATAAAAAGAAGAATAATCGTCCTGCCGGCTATATTTGCGGCAGGTACAATAATTTCGGGAGAAAAAGCGGTGGCTGCAAAAGCCATCACATTGAGGAAGATAAATTAGTCAATCACTTGATTGAGGACATTAAAACAATGGCTGGGGAAATGGACCTTCGAAGTCTTTTGGCTAAGCAGTATCGCAAGGGTTTTTATAATTCCGCAGCCCAAATAAAAAAGCAGATTAAAGAGCTGGAAAGCAATAGAGCAGAGAAAAGGCGCCAGCTGAAAGCTGTATACCTGGACCGGCTCAAAGGGAACATTGACGAAGGGCTTTACTTTGAGGTTGCCACAGAGATCGGAAAAAAACTTGCTGCTGATGAGGAAGGTATATTCAAGCTTCGAGAAGATCTGGTCAAAACCGGACAGTTGAAAGAAAACTTACAGAAAATTTACTCAATGCAGCTTAAATTAAATAAAGACGATATTGATAGGTTTTTTTTAGAAAAGTTTATTAAAAAGATTATTGTTATAGATGAAGGAGAGGAGATAAATCAGATTGTCATGGAAAAATACGGTCTGGATATGGTTTTTAACAAAGAGCAAACAGTGGGATTGTTGCAAGGCAGAATAAGGCTAATCATTTTATATAACCTATCATCTGCAGAGCAAGAACAATGAAAACGCTTATGTTTTTTCCATGTGGTTTTACAGCCCGGGCCTTACGATGGGGGGACAATGAAAGACCGCATTGGAGTACTGTACCGCTATGTGCCACTAATAAAAAGTGTGACTAGGTCCGATTGTCCCGTAGCTTCTGCAATTGCTCGGGGAAGTAGCATGCTCCTTAAACTGGTAAAGCATGATTATGAAATGCGCTTTTATAAAAGCTTTGCCGCTGAAAATATTGTGGACTGCGCTCTGGCCAGGCTGGACTCTAAAGACCTGGTGGTTAATTCTATTCTGGAAATAGGTGAAATAACAGGGGTTGCCGATATTCAGCCGGGCAAGCGGGTGCAAAAAAGCGGTAGAACTACCGGCCTGACCAGTGGTGTGGTTAAGTCAATTGGTACTACTTTACAGGTGGAAATGAAAGAAGACGAAAAGATATGGTTTTCAGACCAAGTTGTAACAGATATGCCTTCGCAACCTGGTGACAGCGGGGCGCTGGTTTTGGATGAAGCACAGAAAGTTGTTGGTCTATTGTTTGCAGGCTCGGATAAGCTAACAATCTTTAATAGAATTACTAATATTGTCCATAAGCTGGGCATTGAGTTTGTTTAAACTAGACAGGGCGGCTTACTTAAAATATTACCTGGTTGGCCTCACCTTTATTTCTGTTAGACCATATATTGTTTACCGGGAGGCTTACCATATGAAATTAACAACAGTCGTATCAGGTGATATGGCCTTAGCTTTTTTAGGAGAAGATATACCTGCTATTGGCCCAAGGTTCAAAAGCAAAGAAGCTGCAGTTAAGGCTGCTCGTCAATATCTAGAAAAGATCAGCGAGATCTCGGAAGAGGGTCAAAATACAGCGTTTCAAATTGTTTTGAGCAGGCAGGTGGATGGCCTATACTCATTGGTTATAGACAGTGCTAGCCAGGTTGTTGGTAGACTTAATAATCTTGATGAATTGTTAGTTAAGCGTTTTCGTAGAGGCCTAAACAGGAAGTTATTTATACTGACCTGCTTTGTTGATAGTGTCGAAGGACAGGAGTGCCTGGTACTTACCGAAGGACTGGGAGCGGTTTTTTACGCCCCTGGTACAATTGTGGGATAAAACTTTACCAAATATTCTTTGCGAAAGGGCAGAAGCCATGCTTGATAACAATAAAAGCGAAAAAGGCTGGGCCCGTAGCCGGCGGGAGGCCTACCATAGCGGCAGGGAAATGGGATATAATTTGGGATATGGTCAAGGCTTTGAGTCAGGCTTTGAAAAAGGTTATGCTGAGGGCAGTGCTTTGGGCTATAATAATGGCTTCCTGTCGGCGCTTAAATTGGGGGAGACAGCCGGGCATGAAGAAGATTCTACTGGTGTTAATGTATCAAGAGATATAATTTATCAGAAGCTACAAAAGCTTGTTAACTGCGGTCAGGTGAAAATTTTTCTTTCAGGCTGTGCCACAAGGGATGCCGAAATATTATTTAAGCTTCTATATATAGATGTTAATAAATTACCATGTCGTTCTACTGATAGCCGGTGATTAATTCTACTTTAAATCTTTCTGTTGTGAAAGCTAAATTCATAATCAATGCAAAAATAAGATTATTATTGCCTAAATAAGGCAATTTTCTATATGCGCTAGCATTACCCTTCTCACTTGATTCTTCCTGCTTTTGCAAGGTTATAAAAAAAGATATCAAGGCAAAAATACAATAAGATAGCAATTTAATTCTTGATTTGTCAGTAAACAATGAGTGGGGTAATGTGATTTGGGGCCTCTTTCATGGCATGCGGCCAAGATAGTTCTAGCGGCCGGAGCGCCAATTCAACGTCTTGTATCTGGAAAAGGCAAAACACATATTTTTTGTAATTACCAGGCTGTTCTTATATTACAGAGAGACGGCCAAACTTCACAGGCACGCATATTGAGAAAGCATTTAGAGTTAATTAATAGGGGGGTGCTCTGGGCGGATAAGGGCTGGAAAAACCTTGCCCACTACCTGGACCCCACATGTGGTATAGGCTTTGGTCCTTGGCCTGACGCAAGATTGGAGTGCCAGGACTATTATCATAAGGCTATGTTTTACTGGCAGAAAGGAAACAAGAGAAAATCATTTTTTTTCCTTGGTGCAGCGGCACACCTTGTTCAAGATTTATGTGTGCCGCATCATGCCAGAGGAATAGCTTTTTGCGGCCACCAGGACTATGAGCATTGGGTTCATAAAAATTGCTATGATTTTGGTGTTTATACAGAAGGGATTTATAATGTGGCATCAAACCCAGCTGGTTGGGTTGAAAAAAACGCAAAAATATCCAGGTGCTATTTCCCATATGTTACACATGTGAGTTCTGAAACATCTTATCAATTAGCTACAGGGATACTCTTGCCATTAGCCCAGCGCTCAACAGCAGGATTTTTTTCATTCTTCCTGGATAATATAGTTCATTAGAGTATATTTTGTTTTTTTGTTCTTATGCAGGGTATCCTGCTGTATGGCGAATTAAAAAAATTACTTTTACGCCAGAATAATTCTGGCATCTAAGGCCACAACCCTTTCAGTGTACGCAAGTAAGGGATTAATATCTATCTCAGAGATAGAAGGATTAGCCAGCATCAATTGTGATAAATAAGTAAGGATTTCAACCAATACATCAATATTTACCTTTGGCGTGCCTCTGACTCCTGCCAGTATTTTACCTACTTTAGTTTTTTCAATCATATTCTTTAATTCTTCACTGCTTAAAGGTGGTATACCCAGCGATACATCTTTTAATACCTCAGTAAAAATACCTCCGGCGCCAAATGCTAGAACTGGACCAAATTGGGGATCTTTTTTACCGCCTAGCAATAGCTCAGTGCCACCGCTCAGGTATTCCTGAATAACAACTCCGTCAATCTTTACATCTGAATGCTGACTCTTAATATCCCGTATCATATCTTGATAGTTTTCTTTAAGTTGCTCTGTGCTATCGATATTGAGCCTTACTCCGCCAACATCTGACTTGTGAATAATTTGCGGGCTTGAAACTTTAATTGACACAGGATAACCGATTTTTTCCGCAAGCAATACGGCCTCATTAATATTCTCAGCCTTTCCCCAGCGAGCCACCGGGATGCCATAGGACTCAAGGATTTCAAAAACACGTGTTAACTCCAGATTACCTTTGACAGTACCGGCAAGGAGCTTATTTACAAGTATTTGCCCGGAATTAATAGGAAGGGAAACTGGTTGATTATCCTTTTTCTTGATAACATGATGGTACTTATACAGGGCAGAAAGTGCTCTGGCAGCCCGGTCAATAGAATAATAATATACAACATTGTTTTCCTGCTCGAATTTCTGGGCGTAATCCTGGAAACGTGCCCCGTAAGTCCACGCAACTATTGGTTTTTCCGGATTGTTTCTGGCAACTTCTCGAATTATTTCAGTTGTGTCTAAAAAATCTCCCTCTTCATCAAGAAAGGAGCTAGTTATACAAATAACAGAGTCTACTAGTGGATCCGCTATTACTGCCTCCAATATTCGGCGATAAGCATGGTGATAGCCGTGGAACATACCGGCCGGCCACATGTCAATTGGATTACCATAATGAGCCCATTCCGGAATCATTTCTCTTAGCAGATCCATTGTTGGCTTACTTAACTGGGCTACCTCTAGTCCATAGCGGGTGCAGGCGTCAACTGCAATTATAGCAGCCCCGCCAGATATTGAAACAACTCCTACATTTTTCCCATTAATGCCATGAAAAGTGCTGAATATTTTATTGAGGTCGTTAATCTCTTCAATATCCTTAGCACGAAACAAGCTGCACTGCTTGAAAGCTGTGTCAAAGATCTTGTCGTCACCAGAAAGCGAGCCGGTGTGTGAGCTAGCTGCTACTGAACCAGTAGGGCTGGCACCAGTCTTATATATAACCACTGGCCTTAATGCAGTTGCATCTCTAGCAGCTTGCATAAATTTTTGACCGTCTTTCAAACTTTCCATATGTATGTTTATCACCTTGAGGCGGGGATCACGCGCGAGATATCTTAATAAATCCGCACAATCTATATCTGTTGTATTGCCAGTATCAATTAACAGACCAATGCCGTTGTATATTTGTGAGGCCCCGACAGTGAAAACTCCTGATTGGCAAAGGATTCCTGTTGCAGATACTGTATTTATAAAACGCATAAAAGAGGCACAAAAGTGGTTGAAATTATTTACCACACCAAGCGTGTTAGGTCCTAGAATACGGACCCCCCAGCAGGCGGCAGTACTTAAAATGTCTTTTTGCATTAATTTACCACGTTCGTCGCCATCAAAAAAGCCCTGAGCCGTAATCACTACAAGTTTTATTCCTCTTTCTGCGCATTGGGTAAAAAGCCCCGGCACTGCGTCACGAGGTGCGCAAATAACTGCTAAATCGGGAACTTCAGGAATATCTTGTACAGAAGTATAAGCACGGTGTCCAAGAATGGAACCTCCCTTGAGATTAACCGGATAAACCTTCCCTTGGTATCCCCATTCAAGCAAAACTTCCAGAGGATTATTGCTTCCTTTGCCGGTGCGTCTGGTAACTCCTATTAAAGCAACTGATTCTGGCTCGGTTAACTTTTTATAGTCATTAAGAGAAAACATTTAATTAAAAACCTCCAACTATTTTGTATTTCATAGTCTGTATTATTGCAAAATCTTATAGATTAATTTACACTAACAATACATACATGTAAAGACTCATAATAAGTATTGAATTCTTAAACCCTAGGGCACTTTGATTGAATCGCAATGTAAAACTATATGTTCTTGACATCAAATACTTACTAGTACATAATTACATTGTATTTGTTATAAAGTTTTTTATATTATTTCTTATAAAATAATATAAAAATTTATTAATTTAGCTACTGTATCATAATTAAAATAATAACCAGTACGTGGTAATAGTGGGTAAATAATCTAGAAATAAGGCAAGGAGGACATATTTTTTGTCAGTGCCGGTGATAGATTTTCACATACACCCAATTTATTATGAAAAGTACTGTAAAACCGCTGAAGATTTTGTTACATCATTTCATGGTAAAAATTTGTCTCTCTTGGTCGAAAAATACGGAAAACCGTCAGGGTTTGCCCGTTACCTGAGTAAATGTGGTGTGGATTACGGGGTTATCCTTGCTGAATTAAGTCCGGTTACCACGGGTATTTGCACGAATGAATACGTGAATGAATTCTGTCGAGATCAGGAATGTTTAATACCCTTTGCACATATTAATCCTTATCTTGTAAGTGATGGCAGCAGTGAACTGGAGAGATTGGTAAAGGAACAGGGTTTCAGGGGCTTAAAAATGTACCCGACCTATAACTACTTTTATCCAAACGAACCACTTGTCTACCCAATTTATGCTAAAGCAGAAGAGCTTGGCATTCCTATATTGTTTCATACAGGTTCTTCGGTTTTCAAAGGAGCCAGGATCAAATACGGTGACCCGCAGTATTTTGATGATGTGGCTATTGATTTTCCTAACCTCAACCTGCTCATGGCTCACAGTGGTCGCGGGTATTGGTACGATAAGGCTTTTTTTCTTTCCCATCTCCATAATAATCTTTATATGGAGGTATCAGGTTTGCCTCCACAAAAGCTTTTGGACTACTTTCCCGATTTGGAACGTAATGCGGACAAAGTAATTTTTGGCTCGGATTGGCCAACAGTTAACTCAATTAGACATAACATTGAAACCTTAAGGGGACTTCCTTTAAAAGAAGAAACTAAAGAAAAGATCCTGGGCGGGAATGCCGCTCGTTTGCTCAAGATAAGGGTGTAACAATCATTTAATTATAAAGCGGTTCGTCATGAAAACGGCCCGTTTTTAATATTATGCACTTATTTTTATCGGATTTACAACAAAATATTTGTAGTGATATATTTATGTAGTGTCTATTAATCACAATAAAAAATGAATAAGTCAGGTGTGCAGGATGACCTTAAGAGAGGCAAGTACATTTAAAGAGGATGCGCTGAACTTACATCGTAAACACCAGGGTAAAATAGCTGTGATAAGCAAAACACCATTGAACAATGAGCATGATCTTTCACTTGCTTATACACCAGGTGTCGCAGAGCCGTGTCGTTTGATTCACGCAGATAGAGACTTGGTCTACGAATATACAAGCAAGGGTAACCTGGTAGCGGTAGTAACCAACGGAACTGCCGTGCTAGGTTTAGGTAATCTCGGTCCGGAAGCGGCAATGCCCGTAATGGAAGGCAAGGCAGTGCTTTTCAAAAAATTTGCTGGTGTTGATGCCTTTCCTATCTGTGTTGAAACAAATGATCCAATTAAGATTGTTGAGCTTGTTAAGCTACTCGCACCGACTTTTGGTGGAGTCAATCTTGAGGATATCGCTGCCCCGGCTTGTTTTGAAATTGAGAAAAAATTGAAAGCCGAGACAGACATACCAATTTTTCACGATGACCAACACGGTACGGCTGTAGTTGTCACTGCGGGTATAATAAATGCCCTCAAACTAGTAAAAAAACGGCCTAAACAGATCACTGTAGTGATTAATGGAGCTGGTGCGGCAGCCATTGCTGTAGCCAGTCTGTTGCGTGGTCTGGGCGTAAGAAACATTAAAATGTGTGACAGTAAAGGGGCAATTTATCCGGGCCGCCCGGAAGGAATGAATAAGTATAAGGAGGAATTGGCCAGGTCTACAAACCGGTACGGCGGTCCTGGCACATTGGCTGACCTGCTGGTAGGAGCAGACGTTTTCATTGGCCTGTCAAAAGGTGGCCAGCTAAATGGCCGGATGGTATCAGTCATGAAACCTGGTCCGGTAATCTTTGCTTTGGCAAATCCAGAGCCGGAAATTTATCCGGAAGAGGCTTTAGCAGCTGGCGCGGCAGTAGTTGCTACCGGGCGTTCAGATTTTCCCAATCAGATTAATAACGTTTTGGCTTTCCCTGGGGTATTCAGAGGGGCACTGGATACTCGTGCCAGTGACATTAATGAACAAATGAAAGTGGCTGCGGCTCAGGCAATTGCTGGTATAGTATCATCAGGGGAGCTAAGTAAAGAATACATTATCCCAAAAGCGTTTGATTTGCGAGTAGCTCCAGCAGTTGCTGGGGCAGTAGCCGGGGCGGCTCATCTAAGTGGAGTAGCCCGGGTAGCTATAACTCCTGAAGAAGTCGCTCAACACACCAGTTTGTTGGTAGGTGGATGAACTTTTAAGTAGGATCATAATGTGAAAGTAACCAGAAAGAATTGCCTTAATATATTAACGAAGGAATTGTGCTAGTTGCGTTGAATTAGCTTATTTTAATGGTCGGTGGTTACTACGCGAGGGTGATTGTTCCAAAATCGCCCCACGTTGAGTAAATATGTGGAGGTTATAGTATGGCATTTTATGAATTTGAGGGGAAAAGACCAAGAATTTATGAAAATTGTTACATACACCCAGAAGCTACGATTATTGGTGATGTAACTATTGGTGAAGGCTGTTATATCGGAGCAGGCGCTCGAATTAGGGGTGACTGGGGCGCTATTGTTATCGGCCAAGGATCTAATATTCAGGAGAATTGCGTTATCCATGTTCTTCCAGGGGAAACAGCACAGCTTGGTTCAAGGAGTCACATCGGGCATGGGGCGATTCTACATACACCCAGGTTGGGAGAACATGTGCTGGTTGGTATGGACGCGATCATTATGGATTTTGTAAGCATTGGAGACGGTTGTTGCATTGGTGCAGGCGCTGTTGTTACCGCAAAGATGGATATACCACCCGGCAAGTTGGTATTAGGGGCGCCTGCCAAGGTTGTATCGGACATCTCTGAAAAAATGCGTAAGTCTTTGGAGGAAGCAACAGGTTTTTATCTGGCGTTACCACCACGTTGCCAAAAGTCTTTAAGGGAGGTATCGCCGGAAGTCTGCAGGGCGATAGATTAATACTCTATATTTTACCTTGTTGCCGGATAATTTCTGAGATAGCCTGGGAGCGGCTTTTTACGCCCATCTTACGGTAAATGTTGCGCAAATGGGTTTTAACGGTATCAACAGCCAGGTGGGTTTTAGCCGATATTTCTTTGTTTGATAGCCCCTGACAAAGGTATTTTAGAATGTCGTCTTCCCTTGGGGTAAGGTTTTTATTATCGTCTTTATTTAATGAGCGCGACTGGTTTTGAGAACCCTGGGCTATCTGCGCATAGTCATGAACAAGTTGAGTAATGAGAGCGGAATCTATGACAGTTTCACCGCGGAAAGCCTGGCGGATGCTTTGCACCAGGCTTTCCTGTGATGCTTGCTTGAGCATATATCCTGTTGCTCCAGCTTGCAGGGAGAGCCTGACTGATTCTGCATCTTCATAAATAGTAAGCATGATTATTTTTATGTCTGGTATCATGGAAGTTATTTCACGGGTAGCTTCTATGCCGTTCATTTTTTGCATTTTAATATCCATTAATATAACGTCTGGGACACTTTTTTTTATAAATTCAATAGCTTCCTGGGCATTTGAGCAACATCCAATGATTTCTAAATCCTCATATGGCCCTAGCATGGCCACAAGACCTTCCCGGATCATCGGATGGTCGTCCACAATAAGCAGTTTGATGCTGGACATTATAATACCTCCTATGAGTTTGTATGTGAAGTTGGCACATGGACTGTTACTGTTGTTCCCCAACCAAGTTTAGACTCTATTTTGCAAGTTCCTCCCAACAGGACTATGCGCTCATGAATATTAGCTAAACCCAGGTTCCCGAAAGGATTATCCCGGTTGTTAATGGCTGCGTTAAAGCCTATGCCATTATCCTTTACTACGAGTTCAGTATTTTCCTCGTCGCTTTGCAAGATCACCTGAACCCTGGTGGCATGAGAGTGTTTAATAACATTAGTTAACAACTCTTGGATAATACGGTATATTGTTAATTCAAAATTAGCGGGTAGTGACTGACTTAAGATTTTTTGTGTCAATTCAAACTCAATATCGTTGTCTTCCTGTAAAGTATTGATCATTGCCCGTAACGCTGGGCCTAGTCCGTAGGTATCCAGTACAACTGGTCTTAAATTGTGAACTATTCTGCGAATCTCTTGGATCTGCTGTCCCAGCAGATCCTGTATCTTTAAGAACTCTTCTTTACTGGTGTCATCACTGCTGTTGGATGTAGCAAGTCGTTGAATCCGGTACCAGATTCCCAGCAGGGCCTGAATAGCACCGTCATGGATTTCAGAAGCAACCCGTTTGCGCTCGTCTTCTTGTGCTCGTATCAACTTTTCTAAAAGTTGCTGTAAAAGTTTTTCTTTTTGAGCCAAGGCTTCAAATAATCTGGTGTTTTCCATGGCTATTGAGGCTTCCTTAGCAATTGCCGAAAAAATAGCCACGTCTTCCTGGCTAAAGCCATTGGTCTCGATAGGTCTGTCTACCTGCATAATACCAAGTATACCGCTTTTTGAGAGCAATGGAATTAATAGTACCCAGGCATAGGAAAAATCCTCCATTATTTCTGATGGAAAGCTGCTTTCTGTATCATCGGGGGTGAGAATTACTGGTTGCTTTTCCTTCATTACTTTGATATAGGCTGGATAAGGTGTGAGCCCTTTTTGGGCCTTGAACTTCCTTTTAAGAGCTTTATCAAAGCTGCCAACACCAACGGCGGGGATGATTGTTTGATCTGTTTCCTTAAAAAAGAAAATCGCACAGCGTGCATTAAAGAGATCAGCAGCTAACTGGGAAACCACATGTAAAATTTGATTTAGATTTAGAGTGGAACTGATTGTACATATTGTTTCCAGTAGAACAGATAACCTTCTCAGATTGCGGTCCTCTTGCCGCCCAAAAGCGGATTCTTGGATAATATTAACGATGTGTATGCCAAGTGAGGTGGCTTTGTTAAGAAAGTTTTGTGCAGATGCACGTGAAGCGTTAAAAACGCAGATCTCCATAATAGAAACGGGATCACTAGCCCGCAAGATTAAAGGAATTGTTGTAATAGCGGAAGGTTTCAATGAATCTATTACGTTTGCTATGTTAGCACTGTTATTGTGAAGGCGGAACTCATCCAGATACTTATTATAATAACTGCTATTAGCTGGCAGGTCTTCATCCAGTCCTTTTCTCGACACATGTAGGTTGGTGATCTGGTTGTTATTAATATACAGAATCAGTCCGGCGTGTGAAAACTCAAACGAGTCCACAGAAAAACTTAACACTTTTTCTAATTCGGACCTAGTTTTATTTAAGTTGATCAATGGTGAATCAATCTTGCAAACCATAAGTAATTCAGGAGATTCATGATTGTTGCTGACCGTGTTAATTTTTATCACCGCCCTTAAGCAATCAATAAATTAGGATTAGACACGCAATGCAAAAATCCTCTAATTATTTCAAGCGCTTATTGACTTCTAACTCTAAAGAATTAGCTAATATTAACTACGCTACTTGTCCATAAAGTCAGAGTACAGGACTCTTTCAATGATTAAATGTGTTGCGTTGCCAGTAAAATGGTGGTATAGTATACTTGTAATTAACTGAATTATTGATGTAAAATTAATGAGAAACTTGTATTGTTAGGTGTATTAATTCTATAAATATTTCGTACACTTAGTGCAACTTAACACAAATAAGTTTTTTTGTTCTTTAAAGAACAATATTTTGCATAAAAACTGCTATATATTAATTTGATTCGATATATAGTTGTTTTTTGTTGTAGTAGCACAGGCTCATTTTTTATGCTTGTGTAAAATTCAGTTAATTGCATCCATTTTGGAGTTCAGAGGGGGGGCGAGGGTTATTATAAAAGGTGCGTTAACGGGAAAAGTGGCGATTGTGACCGGGGCCAGAATGGGGATCGGTGAATCGATAGCAGCTGGATTGGCAGAAGCAGGAGCCGATTTGATGCTGATTAGTCGCCGAATTAGTGAAGATGATGAAGTAGTTAAGGTGTGTAGGGGATTAGGACGCCGGGTTGAAGTAATGCAGGTTGACGTGTCAAATCGTGCGCAAGTGAAAGATATGGTTGAGCGGACGATCGCAGTCCTTGGTAAGGTCGATATCCTGTTTAATAACGCTGGGATTAGTAAGCCAGCTTTGTTGTGGAATATTACTGATGAACAGTGGGATGACGTTATTGATGTGAACCTGAAAGGGACGTTTAACTGCATCGCCGAAGTGTCCAAGCCCATGATCGAGCAAAAAAGTGGTGCTATAATCAATGTCACATCATCTGCTGGTGTACTTGGCACAATTGGACAAGTCAATTATACTGCCGCCAAGGGTGGCGTGTTGGCCATGAGCAGATCTTGCGCTAAGGAACTGGCAAAATATGGTGTTACTGTAAACACTATTGCGCCGATGGCTGAGACGGAAATGACCAAAAAGATTATGACAGATCCTAAGATTGCCCCGACATATCTGGCGCGTATTCCGATGGGTCGCTTTTGTAAGCCTGAGGAAGTTGTGCCGGCTGTGGTGTTTTTTGCTTCCGATGGTGCGCGCTATATAACTGGCCAGTTATTATGTATTGATGGTGGCATGGTGATGCCTTAATTAATTTAGTTTTTGTATTAGTTTTTGTATTAGTTTTTGATAATATACTTTTGGTAATATTGTCCTAGGATTTTCGAGTAATATGGTAATTGTAAGGTAATATCGTGGGGTTAAGATAAATGGATATAATCAGGTTTGAAATGGAACTATATATTGGGGGGTAAATTATGCCTAAGGACGTGGCTATAGTTGGTGTTGGCCAAAGTGCCTTTGTACGTGGCTACCCAGGTTCAATTAGAGAGCTGGCTTTTGAGGCATTTAGAGAGGCGATGCAGGATGCAGCGATAACTGTAAAAGACGTTGGAGCTTCTGTAGTTTGCTCTGCGCCTGAGTATGATAAGCAGAGAACTCCGTCTGGTCTGATTGCTGAATACCTTGGCCTTATCCCGCAGCCCACTTTTATTGTGGAAAATGTTTGCTCGTCGAGCACCTCTGGTATAAGGGTGGCTTATTCTTTAATTAAGGCCGGTCTGCATGATGTGGTAGTGGTTTTAGGTTTTCAGAAGATGTCGGAGATTACTTCGCAAGATTCACAGGAAAGAATGGGTCGTGGCGCGGACATAATGTTTGAGTCGCCGTTTGGTACCTTAATGCCTGCATATTATGCAATGCATGCAAGGGGCCACTTTGCTAAGTATGGCACTACGGAAGAGGACCTGGCGCTAATCAGGGTTAAGGCGGCAAGCTACGGTGTACTAAATGAAAAAGCGGTTTACCGTAAAGCGGTAACTCTGGAACAGGCAATGGAAGCCGGCCCGGTTTGCTCACCGTTGAAGGTGTTTGACTGCTGTGCAAATGCGGATGGGGCATCATGTGTTATCCTGGCAAGTGCTGACAAGGCAAAAGAGATAAGCAAGGAACCGGTATATATTCTTGGGCTGGGTGCGGCTAGTGCTCCGATGAATGTTACTGGACGTAACACTTTTTCTGGGCTTGATTGTGCCAAGCTGGCAGCCAAGGAAGCTTATGAAATGGCTGGTGTAGGCCCGCAGGACATTGATGTGGCAGAGGTGCACGACTGCTTTACGATTGCTGAAATGATGGCTTATGAAGCGCTAGGTTTTGCTGAGCCCGGCAAGGGACCGGAACTTATTCGTAATCGTGAAACATATAAAGAAGGTAAAATACCGGTTAATGTTGATGGCGGTCTATTATCAAAAGGTCATCCAATCGGTGCCACGGGTGGTTCACAAGTTAGGACAATAGTGTTGCAATTGCGTAATAAGGCTGGCGCAATACAAGTGCCAGGCGCTGAAATAGGTTTGGTTCATAATATTGGTGGCGTTGGTATTTATGGAAACGTCATTATTTTTGGGAGGTAAGGATAATGGGTTTTGAGCGGTTCGGAAGTAAAAGTTTTACGTCTCAGGCCAAGGTGTCGGAATTTGTTGACTACCTGGATAAAGGCGAACTAGCATATACCAAGTGCCGGACCTGTTCCCAGGCTTATTTCCCTCCGCGTGCTGATTGTGCTAATTGCCTGGGTAATGACATGGAGTGGATAGCATTCGAGGGTAACGGCAAAATCGTGACTTTTACGCATACGATGTATGCGCCGACTGGTTTTGAAGCGGATGCCCCTTATACAATAGTTGTGGTGGAGCTTGATGGTCTTAAAGTATTAGGACGCATGAATAAGGAAGTGCCTGTTGATACCTTGAGTGTAGGTATGCCAGTAAAAGTGGAGATAGTTAAGTTGCCTGATGGGCAGGTTACTTATGAATTTCTACCGGCATAGACGGCTGCTCTGCCTTTAATAAGGGTGGTTTACCAATGTGGTGGAGAGCTGGTAGAAGGGATATCTCACATAATAAGGGGGTGGTTTATAAAACGCCTTATTACCACCTTTGCATAAAGTAGTTCTTAATTATGTGTTTATTTGTGAGTCTGGAAAATTAATAACTTGCCCATTACTAATAAAATTAATAATAGGAGGATGGATATGGATATTTATAAGTGGCCCCGTGAGGAAGGTATTAAGAATCACGATCTTTATGGCGATGAGCATTTTGGGACAATGGATCAGGCCCCGTGTGTAGTTTATGAAAGACGGCCTATTACGGACCCAAAAGGGAACATAGTTGAGGGCCTGTATACAGCTTGGGTCATTCTTAATAACCCGAAGCAGTATAACTCATACACCACAGATATGGTTAAAGGTGTTATTGCCGGCATGCACCGTGCTTCAATGGACCGCGAGGTAGTAGCGGTTATCTTTACAGCAGTTGGGGATAAAGCGTTCTGCACCGGTGGCAATACTGTAGAATATGCTCACTATTACAGCATGAAGCCGAATGAATATGCTCTCTATATGGATCTGTTCAATGCCATGGTGGATGCTATTTATATGTGCAAGAAGCCGGTTATTTGCCGGGCAAACGGGATGCGTGTGGCCGGCGGTCAGGAGATCGGCATGGCTGCTGACATTACTATTTCTTCTGACTTGGCAATTTATGGACAAGCGGGCCCTCGTCACGGCTCAGCTCCTGCCGGCGGATCCACTGACTATATTATGTGGTATTTAGGTGCTGAAAAAGGTATGTGGAACTGCATTTCCTGTGAAATGTGGAGCGCTTACAAGATGGAGAATAATGGCATGATTACCAAGGCTATACCGGTTCTCAAGAAAGACGGCAAGTTCATCAGAAACCCGCAGGTCATTACTGATAAATACATCGAAGACGGTGCTGTTGTGTATGGCGAGATGAAAACCGGTGACGCGGCTAAAGAAGCAAGAGCACTTATTAAAGAATGTGAAACCGACTTCTCGTTGCTTGATGCGGAAGTTAATAAACTGGTCTGGACTTTAACTAACCTTATGCCACTATGCTTAATGTTCTCCATCGATGGCATCCGTCAGAAAAAGAAATATTTCTGGGATATGTCCAAGTTGCCTAACAGACATTGGTTGGCTGCTAACATGAACAGTGAAGCTTATCTTGGCTTCAATGCCTTCAGCAACAAGAAGCTTACAGGCGGTGTGGATGTTTGTGACTTTATCGAATACCGTCGGCTACAAGCTCAGGGCAGACCGTATGATCAGGAGATGGTGGATGCTACCTTACCGAAGCGTGTAGAGAAGTAGGTTGTTTTTGGTATTGTAAACAGAAGCTAACATTTTAAGAAGAGCAAAGGGGTGTAGACACCCCTTTGCTTGTAGAAGGAAGGAGGTAAATTATTGAGCTACGAATCAGTTAGGATAAAAAATGAGGGTGGGATAATAAGTATTACCCTTGATCGGCCTCCATTGAACGTATTAACTATTACAATGATGGAGGAATTGATCCAGGCCTTTAAGTGGGCGCAGCAAGAAGCAGGACAGTTGATTTTGCTAGATGCAGCGGGAAAAGCCTTTTCAGCGGGTGTTGATGTTGCGGATCACACAGCGGACAAGGTGGAGTCCATGATTGATGTTTTCGACCGTTTATTTATGACTATGTTTGAGACAGAAAAGCCGATAGTTTGCGCCGTTAATGGCGCCGCCCTTGGCGGTGGCTGTGAGTTGCCAATATTCTGTGATATTGTAGTAGCTTCGGAAAAGGCTAAGTTTGGCCAGCCAGAGATTGCTGTAGGCGTTTTCCCGCCGATTGCCTGCTATATGCTGCCGAAATTATTATCGTGGCCTAGAGCGATGGAATTACTCTTGAGTGGAGAGGTAATTGGCGCCTCTAAAGCTGAACAGATCGGTCTTGCTAACGTAGTTTTACCGGCAGAGAACTTTGCTGAAGGGGTTAAGAATTACTTAGAGAAATTCCTCGATAAGAGTCCGGTTGTGCTAGCGATGACCAAAAAAGCAGCGCTTTCGGGCCTTAATAAGGGCTTTGCCGAGGGAATTAAAGAGATTGATCACATTTATTTGAAAGAATTGATGATTACGGAAGATGCAAAAGAAGGTCTGGCATCGTTTATGGAAAAGAGAAAACCAGTCTGGCAGGGAAAATAGGTTTAGAATCACTTTAGTAATAATTAATTAGTTAAAAAGGGGGTAATAATTTAAATGGAGGTACCAACCAAAATTAACACATGGCAAATGGTTGAACCTGGGAAGTTAGAAAAGACAACCATTGATGTGCCAGAGATTAAGCCCGGAGAGGCTCTAGTTAAGGTTGTCGGTTGCGGTGTTTGCCACACTGATGTTGGTTACTTTTATGATGGTGTGCCCACCGTGACTAAGCCGCCCCTTACCTTAGGTCACGAAATTGCTGGTGTTGTAGTTGCTGGTGATGATAAGCTGATCGGCAAAGAAGTTATTGTTCCTGCAGTTATGCCCTGTAATAATTGTCCGATCTGCGCTTCAGGACGGGGTAATCGCTGTCTGAAGCAAGCTATGCCTGGCAATAGCCTGGGGATTTATGGTGGTTTCTCTGATTATATTCCAGTTCCATCTGATGACCTGTGCGTTATAGATGACCGGAAAGGAATGCCACTGGAGAAACTATCCGTTGTTGCCGATGCTATTACCTCCCCTTATCAGGCAGCGATGAGAGCCGATATTAAAGAGGGGGATGTCGTAGTAGTTACTGGAGCAACCGGCGGAATTGGTGTGTATATGACGCAAATTGCTGCGGCGCTGGGGGCAAGAGAAGTTATTGCAATTGCAAGAAATAAAGAAAAATTAGAACGCTCCCTGGAATACGGTGCTACCTATGCTATTAGCACTATAGACAAGGATGCCAAGGATATAGCAAAAGAATTGAGGGCTTATTCAAAAGAAAAAAAATTGCCTAATTATGGATTGAAGATTTTAGAGTGCACTGGTACAAAAGCAGGTCAGGAAATTGGACTGGCCTTGATTACGTTCCTTAGTAAAATGATGGTTGTTGGTTATGGTATGACTAAGACTGAATATATGCTTTCCCGCTTAATGGCGTTTGATGCTGAGATCATTGGAACATGGGGTTGCCTGCCGAAATATTATCCGGAAGTATTGAATATGGTTTTGGAAGGAAAAATCAAGATTGAGCCGTTTGTCGATGTGCGTCCGATGAGTACAATATTAAAGGCTTATGAAGAGGCACATAGTGGCAAGTTAATGAAACGGATTGTACTGACTCCAGATTTCTAGGAAATGGTGCCTCCCCCGGTCGGGATGCAATAGCGCATCGGTGATGCGTTGCTGCAACCAATAACTTAGGGTTACGTCTTTAAGCTATGGCCGGGGGTGTTGTTTGTGTCTGTTGATGCAATATTGCATCGATGTCCACCTGCAATACGTGCAAAAAATCAGCATATTGCACATTAATCAACACAGACAATGTCTTGGTAAGTTATTTGCATATATTACGTCATGTGCTGGTTTATTTAAAGTGCACAAAGCTGAATAAGGGAGGTTAGCCTAGGATTACGCCTTGTAAGATTTTACCGTGATGTTAAGTGGTATCAGGTTGTTGACAGTACCGTTAACCTTAAAAAAATAATATGGTATAATAGTGCATGGCTAGTACAAAAGCTAGTAGTTATGGAGTTAGTAACTTATTAAATATTAGGGGGGTTTTTGATGCACGAGGGTTTGTATAATGAACTTGCCCAAAAAAGAGAACAGATTAAAAAAATGGGCGGGGACAAGGCTATTGAGAAGTTTCACAAAGAAGGCAAGCTGACGGCAAGGGAAAGAGTGGAGTACTTATTTGACCCAGGTACTTTCCAGGAAATAGGCATGTTTATCAAAAATAGAACCACTAATTTTGGTATGGCCGGCAAGGATATTCCAGCAGAAGGAGTTATTTGTGGTTACGGCAAGGTAAATGGCCGGATGGTCATGGTTGGGGCTGAGGATTATACATCCATGGCTGGTACCTTTGGTGAGTATCATGGTAAGAAATTTGCCACTGCTATTGACATGGCCAAGGATATGGGAATCCCCTTTATTGGTATGAATGACTCCGGTGGCGCTAGATTGCAGGAAGGTATCGATACACTGGAAGCTTATGCCTGGTTGTTCCGCTCTCAGAACCTGGCTTCAGGTATTATTCCACAAATTGCTACCTTGATGGGGCCTTGCTTGGGTGGACAGGCTTACCACCCTGTTATGCAGGACTTTGTGTTCCAGTGCCGGGAAACTGGATTTATGGGCATTGCCGGGCCTGCTTTCGTTAAAACACAGCTGGGTATCGAAATTGATCTGCCGACACTCTCTGGTTGGCAGGCGCACGCTGTTAAATCTGGTTGCACACATGTTGTAGTGGAAGACGATAAAGATTGCATTGATAAAGTTAAGGAGTTGCTCGAATTCCTGCCTCAGAACAACAGGGAGAAGGCGCCTCGTATCGAATGCACAGACGATCCCATGAAAATGGTGCCGGAACTAGACAGTATCATGCCTGAAAATAGAAATATGCCTTATGATATGCACGAGGTTATTTATAATCTTGTTGATAACGGCTATTTCTATGAGATTCATACCGAATTTGCGAAAAACGTTATTGTAGGCTTTGGACGCTTTAACGGTAGAAGTACCGGTATCGTAGCTAGTCAGCCTAACTGGATGGGTGGCGTAATTAACTGCGATGCTGCGGATAAGGTTTCAAGGTTTGTCAGGTTCTGCGATTTGTTTAATATTCCTTTAGTTAATCTCCATGATACGCCTGCCTATATGATTGGTCCCGACGAAGATTATAAAGGGATTTTGAGACACGGTGCTAAGATGCTGTTTGCGTATATTGATGCGACAGTACCGAAAGTTACCGTTATCATGGGTAAATCCTTTGCAGGAGCATATCTGGGTATGTGCTGCAAAGATACCGGTGCTGATATTGTATTTGGCTGGCCGCAGGCTACTGTTACAATCGTTGGTGCAGAAACAGCAGCCAGCGTAATTTTTGCCAAGGAAATCAGAAATTCAGAAAACCCTGCAGAAACTGCCGCAAAAAGGATTCAGGAATACAAAGATCTGTACCAGAACCCGTACAGTGCTGCCGAGCGCGGATACATTGACGACGTAATTATGCCTTCCGAGACCAGGAGCAGAATTTGCCTGGCTCTTGATATGCTGGAGAATAAGAATGTAGCCAGACCTTATAGAAAACACTCCAATATAAACATGTAACTATTAGATGCATGAGCAGATGTAGTGAAATAGCGCCTGCACTGGGCTTGTATCAAACATGTGCGGCGCTATTCACTGGGTCTCATGCATGCATAATTTAAAATGTTGTGTTAAGACTTTGCTAATTTTGGGAGCGTCTCTGTTTGGGGAACCCTCTAAATATTAACAAAAGGGAGAGGCGGTGATTGTTTATGCTTAGTAATCTAATTTCAAAACCGCCGCTTACCCTGCGTCCGGATCAGACGATAAGAGATTTGCTGTGTTTATGGCAGGCTCATCCAGTTGGAGCTGTCGGTATTGTTGATGAAAATGACTGCCTGATTGGAGTGATCGGGAGCGGGCTGTCGCTAGGTGCTGGTGTGTCTTTAAAAATGGATACTCCACTAATTGAAGTGATGGAAGATAAGTTTGTTTGTATGAGTCCAAGCGTTTACCAGGAAGAAGCTTGGACAGCTCCTAGTGATATAATCGCCATTGTCAATGCTGAGGGTAAATTGCAGGGAATTATTACAAAGTATGAATTAGCTAACTCCCTTTACCCTTGCACTAAATTTATCAGCAGGGAATTGGATGCTGTGCTTAATGCAGCTAATACGGGCATAGTATCCATTAATAAAGAGGGGATTATTACCACATTCAACCCCGCAGCAGAAAAAATAACCCGGAGATCTCGCAAAGAGGCAATTGGTAAATTCCTGGCTGATGTTGTAATCCCAACAGGTCTTCTGGAAATCCTTGAGACTGGAGAACCAAAGTTTGGCGAGAGACTTCCTGTTAAGTATTCTATAGGAACAAGAATATACGTCAGCAACCGCAGTCCCATTATTGAAAATGGCGAGGTTGTTGGAGCTGTTGGTATATTCCAGGATATCTCTGAGATAGAATTTATTTCAAATGAGTTGGAAACTGTAAAAGAACTTAATAAGGAACTGAAGGCGGTAATTGAGTCATCGTATGATGGCATTTTAATTGCACAATGCGATGGAATAATTACTCAAGTGAATAATGCATACACCAGGATGACCGGTCTGAAAGCAAAAACCATCATTGGAAGGCCATTTAGAAAATTAGTTGAAGACGGTCATTATGCTTCGTCTATCGTTGATGCTGTTTTAAAGAAAAAGAAGTCAGTTACTAATTTGCAATTCTCTCCGCTCGGTAACAGGTTGATGATTACTGGTAACCCGGTGGTAAACGAGCGTGGTGATATTATCAGGGTAGTAATCAATGTAAGAGATTTAACCGAGCTGGAAAATCTGAAAAAGGAATTGCAGAATAGTAAAAAGCTGAATCGACGATACCAGGAGGAATTGTGCAATCGAAATGGAAAGCAAGTGAAAGCACAAAGAGTTACTACTAGTTCACCCCAAATGCAGAGTGTAATTGACCTATGCACTAGGGTTGCCAAGGTAGACTCTACAGTATTGCTGATTGGCGATTCGGGTGTGGGCAAAGAAGTGCTGGCAAAACATATCCACAATCATAGTGGCCGTAATACGGAGCCTTTTATTAAGATAAATTGCGGTGCAATTCCGGAAATGTTGTTAGAGTCAGAGTTGTTTGGCTATGAGAAGGGTGCTTTTACTGGGGCAGGAAAAGATGGTAAGCCGGGTATGTTTGAAATGGCACATAATGGTACTCTTCTTCTGGACGAAATTGGTGATTTACCGCTGTCACTGCAGGTAAAACTACTTAGAGTTTTGCAAGATAAGGAAATAATAAGGGTTGGTGGAACAAAAAGCCGCAGTGTGGATGTGCGTATCATTGCAGCGACTAACCGTAACCTGGTAGATATGGTGCAAAAAGGTTCTTTTCGAGAAGATTTATTTTTCCGATTAAATGTAGTTCCGATACAAATTCCCCCATTAAGGGAACGTAGATGCGATATAATTCCACTGCTAAATATTTTTGTAGAAAAATACTACAAAAAGTATGGAATTCGCAAGCAATTTTCTCCAGATGTGCTCAAGATATTTTATGAGTACCATTGGCCCGGTAATATTAGAGAACTTGAGAACATTGTCGAAAGAATGGTAGTAACAGCTCCGGAGGCTGTAATTACAGCGAAGCACTTACCTGAGAACCTGCGCTATGCAGTGAAGAATGTTTCATCTAAAGTTATGGTGCAGGGTGTAATGCCATTAAGAGAGGCTCTCTTAGAGTTGGAGAGTCAATTGATTAATGAGGCTATAAGTCTCTATGGCAGTACTTATAAAGCAGCTAAAGTGCTTGGCGTAGATCAGTCTACAGTGATAAGGAAACTACAGAAAATCAAAAAGTTTAAAGACAGACATCAAGGTAAGACTGCTAGTTTTAGTGTTATAAAGTAGATATACCTGAGTAGGCATGACCAGATATGCTTATGGTAAATAATGTTTTCAATACAATCCAAGAAAGAAAGAAAGGAAGGGAAAAGGATGAATATTGCGGTTCTTTTAAAACAGACCTTTGACACGGAAGCAAAAATCGAAATCGTAGACGGAAAAATTAATAAAAAGGGTGTAGGTTTGATTATTAACCCTTATGATGAGTATGCTGTAGAAGAAGCACTAAAGCTCAAAGAAAAGAATGGTGGCGAGGTTACCATTATCTCGGCCGGAGCAGATACAGTAGACTCTATGCGTCAGGCGCTGGCTATGGGCGCAGACAAAGGTATTAGTGTTGAGGATCCTGCTTTTGCAGATGGAGATGAGTATACAATTGCTGTTGCTTTAGCTAAGGCAGTTAGCACCATTCCATATGATCTAGTGCTTGCAGGCTGGCAAGGAGGTTCTGCGCAAGTAGCGGTACGTGTTGCTGAAGAACTTGGCCTGCCCCATGTTAACGTTGTAACCAAGCTTGAAATTGCAGATGGCAAAGCAATTGCTACCAGGGACATTGAAGGCGGCAGCGAGGTTGTTGAAGTACCTGTACCTGCGGTGATTACTGCCCAAAAAGGGCTGAATGAGCCCCGTTACCCATCAATGAAAGGGATTATGCAAGCTAAGAAGAAAAAGATCCAGACACTCTCCCTGGGTGACCTGGGGCTTAGTGCCGATCAGG
>JAQVGZ010000053.1 GCA_028696455.1 Desulfotomaculaceae bacterium
CTCCATGCTGCTCACATACTCTTAGTGCTTCTCGTTTGAATTCCTCTGTGTATTTGTTTGCCATTTTCGCAACATCTCCTTGACCCTATTTTTGTCAAGGGTGTGCGTTTTTATTGTATCATTCCACGGCATAAAATTGCGATGCAGCGACTGCCAGGGCCGCCACTATGATGAACCCTGCCAGGACAGGGCCGCTAGCCACTTTGGTTTTCTTCCGCCGCCGCCAGACGATTATCAACAACAGGTCAAAGACTGCCAGCAAAAGCCAGACGTAGACGGGCACTGCAGTGGCCAGCGGCAGATCCACGACCGGCAGAATGGCCAGGATGACAAAAATGAATATGAGCAGCCTGATGAAGAACATTACCTTCCTCCCTGACAGAAAAATAGGCGCTGCCCGCATGTTGACCATCGCGGTCAGTAATATCAGTACCCCATTATTTCTTAAATTATTTAAACTGGGCGATTGCTTTTTGAGGCTTATCACTGATTATTATAAAGATGTGGATTTTGAATGATGCCGGCACCGAAAAGGTCAACAATGAAAATGCGGTAGAAACGGTAAACAACTGGGAGAGATTTTATTTATGGGCGAATATGCCTATGTGATCAACTGACATATAATACAGCTGACAGGCAGCTCTAATATGTCAGTTCTTTATATAGCTGGTCGTAAGCATGCAGTTCCTTTACTGCCGAATACCGGTCATTAACCAATTGGCGGGCTTTATTGCCCATGACATATCGAAGAGGAGGACTTTGTATTAATTTTAAAGCTGCGGCCGCCAGCTCCGGCGCGGAATTAATATAGTAGCCATGGATGCCATCCTTTATGATATCCAGGTTCCCGGGGACAGCTGTTAAGATGCAAGGCTTCCCCAGACTCATAGCTTCAAGAGCCCCCATAGGTTGCCCCTCGGCCCGGGAAGTATTAAGAACTACATCGGCAGTCTGCATAATTCCCCCTATGTTTCTGTGAGGTATTTCTCCCAGATAATGAGCCCATTTAAATGTGCTAAGGCGTGATTTTATATGGGCTTTATACTCAAAATCGATGGCCGCCCCTACGATAAGCAAACATAATTGGGGATGTTTTCGGTAGACAATATCGAGACCATTCAAGGCCAAATCCAAGTTTTTTACCGGTCTTAGACCACTTGGAATTAGGAATATCGTATCAGCAGGAGATAACCCCAGTTGCTGACGCGTAACCAGCGGTGCTGCAGGCAGTTCCACACCCTGGGGAATAACAACTTGGCGGGACTGCAGGCGCGGTTCTATGGCTGTGAGCTGTTTTCCCATACTTGGATTAAAGACAACTACTTTGTTCGCCTTCAACATGGTCTCCAGGGTATGTCCTTTTTGGGGACCTAATAAATCATAATTGATATCGGTGCCGGTGGTTGTTAAAAGGATAGGTAATCTTTTTATTACGGGATGATTTACTATCCGGGAAAATTGCCATGCATGGAACCCGTGAACTAGACCATAAGAATGCGCTTGGGTATAACGGTCAAGCTGTAATTGCCAGCCCGGTTCATCCATTGATATTAAATCTATCGCATGGCCCTTACGCCTAAGACCATTAAATAGTCGGGTTGCCGTCACGCTATTGCCGCGCTGACTTTTCAAATAAGGTGTGACCATTAGAACTTGGTCCATTCTTTTGCACTCCTGTTTTAAAATTTGGTACTGGGTCCACAAACAGATTGATTAACATAAAGATAACTGCGAGCTTGCAAAATACAGAGAAACAGATATTATAAAGCCATCCGGTTGATATTTCCTCAGAAGGAATGGAGGGACTAAAGATTGGAAACTCCAATACAAAAATATGCAAGAAGACAACGCCGCTATAATAAACTGCTGCAAAAACAAGAAAAGTCAGAAGGACATATATGCCATTTGAGGCTGGCGGTTTTTATCACAGGAATTGGTGTAGCTATATTAACATATATGGTACAAAATTTCATTCTTCTAACTGCCGGCCTCGTTTTTTTTGCAGCAATATTTATTTATCTAGTTGTGCGCCATGAGAGACTTAAGAACAGCATGAAATACACTACTTTACTTCGCGATATCAATAACAGCTCGATTAAGCGGATAAAAGGGGAATGGAATACATTCACAGATGATGGAGGAGATTTTCAGGATAGTAGTCATAACTATGCAGGGGACCTCGATATTTTCGGTAAGAATTCTCTGTTCCAGTGGATTAATACAGCAAATACATATATCGGAAGGCGCAGGCTCAGTGAATTGCTATCAGGGATAACCGGAAACAGTGACGATATCTGTGCAAGGCAAGAAGCAGTGGATGAATTAGCCACAAAGCTTTCATGGAGGCAAAGGTTTTTAGCAGAAGGAATGCTGGCCAAAGGCAGGATGCACGATCCGGGGGATTTGATCAATTGGGTAAGAGAACGTAACGAAGCCTTCAGGAATTTTTGGGTAATCGCTATGGTTAGGATTTTCCCGGTGGTCACCATCATTCTCGTTTTAACCGGGTTTGCATTGAACAAAATACCCTGGTACCTGCCCACTGCTGCATTAGTATTGCAATTTGCGCTGCTTTCATATAAAAGTAAGGAACGGCAACGGATGTTCGGTATAGCGGAAAATTATGTTGATGATTTAAAGGTTTACTATAAAATGCTGAAGCTTTTTGAAAAACACAATTTCAAATCTACACTCATCAAAAAGATAAAAGACGGCATCAAAGATAAAACGGGGTTAGAAGTGTACAGGCAGGTCGACCGGCTGTCTGCGATAATAGATGCAATCTCCAACAGAAGAAATATCTTTTATATTTTTTTTAATATATTAATGCTGTGGGATTTCCAACATATTATCGCCCTGGAACGTTGGAAACAGAAGTCGAAACATATTCTAAAAAAATGGTTTGAGGCACTGGGCCAAATTGAAGCACTGGCAAGTCTGGCCGTAATCCGGTTTGAAAATCCAGATTGGGTGATGCCTACGATTTATGCCGGGAATGAAACGGTTTTCGCAGCAAAAGAGATCGGTCACCCGCTGCTGGCAGTAAAGAGAACACATAACGATCTCGCCATTGCCAATCAGGTAAAAGTTTTATTAATTACCGGCTCCAATATGTCCGGCAAGAGTACACTTTTGCGGACAGCGGGGATCAACCTGGTCCTGGCTTACGCCGGAGCTCCGGTATGTGCCAAGTGGTTCCGGGCTTCCCTTATGGAAATAAATACCTGCATGAGGGTTAGTGATGATCTTGGGGAGAATATCTCTTCTTTTTATGCTGAACTTTTAAGAATTAAAAAGATTGTCGGTGAAGCAAAAACCGGGAAAAGGGTTTTTTTCTTGTTTGACGAGATTTTTAAGGGCACCAATTCGATGGACCGTCATACCGGCGCCAAGGTGCTCATTAACAAGTTAAGCCTGACCAACTCCATTGGGCTGGTTTCAACTCACGATCTCGAACTATGTGACCTTGAGCGGGAAAATGACAGAATAGCAAACTATCATTTTCGGGAGTATTATCAAGATGGGAAAATATGTTTTGATTATAAACTACGTCCAGGCCCTTCTACTACCCGCAATGCTCTTTACCTTATGCAGTTGGCAGGAATAGATGTAGATGAAGACACTGTTTTATAGATGAAATTACTCCACAGGCGTGAGCTCGGGTGTTTCCAGACCTACTCGCCATATACTTTAATCTTGACAATTACTATAGGAATTATATATATTAATATTATAATTATATATATTATAAATACTTATAAGTAAAGGGGGAATAACATTGCACAACCAGGCAGATGCTTTACTGAAAGAGGAAATCAACAGACTCAAGAAGGAAAATTCAGTTTATATTATCGCCCATTATTACCAGCGGCCTGAAATTCAAGATTTAGCTGACTTTGTGGGCGATTCCTATGCCATGGCAGTTGCTGCTAAAAATTCACCTTTGGATACTATTCTGGTAGCCGGAGTTGATTTTATGGCTGAATCAGCTGCTATTCTGTGTCCCGGCAAAACGGTATTGTCTCCGGAGCCGGCAGCCACTTGTCCGATGGCTAACAGCATTGATGTAAACGACGTGCTGCAATACAAAGATACTCACCCCGGCAGTCTAGTGGTCAGTTATGTTAACACTCCTGCCTCTATCAAAGCAGTCAGTGATATATGTGTAACCTCTTCCAATGCCGTCAAGATTATTCAGAAACTGCCGCAGGATGTTCCCATATTTTTTATCCCCGATGAAAATCTGGGTAAATTTATAGCCGGCAAATTGGACCGTCCCCTGGACTTCTATCCCTCCTGTTGCCCAATTCACAACGCGGTAACTAGGCAGGATATATTAAAGTGTAAAGAAGAGCATCCCGGGGCCGAGGTATTGGTCCACCCGGAATGCACCCCGGATGTTATCGCCCTGTCTGACTACGTCGGAAGTACCGCGGGAATAATCAATTACGCGGCCAAGTCAGACAAAAACCAGTTTATTATCGCTACTGAACACGGTGTTATGCATAGAATCAATCAGGTCAGTCCCGGCAAGGATTTAATACTGGCTCAAGCCGGGTTAACTTGCCCTAATATGAAGAGCATCACCCTGGATAAAATACTTAATTCCCTAAAAAACATGGAGACTATAATTGCTGTTCCTGAATCGATACGTTCACAGGCGGCAGTGGCACTGGAAAGAATGATTGCTTATGCTTGTTAGTGCCCCGGTTCCGTAATTTAAAACGAGGGGGAGGTTTAATGAAATTATCAACCAGAGGCCGCTATGGGCTGCGGGCCATGATTGAAATGGCTAAGAGTGAAGATGAATTACCAATAACCACCCATACTATAGCTGAACGTCAGGATTTATCAGAACGTTATTTGGAACAGCTTATGGTCTCTTTAAAAAGATCTGGACTGGTAAAGAGCGTCAGGGGCGCCCAAGGCGGGTATGTACTGGGAAGTAGTCCTCAGGATATTACCGCCGGTGACATTATCAGAGCGCTGGAAGGGCCCATTGCCCCCGTTGAATGCGTGAACGAGAATAACCCCGAGTCCTGCACCAGGGCTGACTACTGCGTGACCCGCGTATTATGGAGCAAGGTGCGAGATTCGATCACCCAGGTTTTGGACTCCTATACCCTGACTGATCTAGCACAGGAGTTGCAGAAGCTGCCCCACGAAACTTCGGTCAAATACTTAGTTTGATGAAGCAAACAATTTTTCCATAGGAGAGGTAAACATTGAAATCAATATATATGGACCACAGTGCCACTACCCCGGTTGATCCGGAGGTTTTTAACGCCATGATACCCTATTATACCGATGCATATGGTAATGCTTCCAGTGTCCACTTCCAGGGCCGAAAAGCTGCCCGGGCTGTGGAAGAGTCTCGGGAAAAGGTAGCCGCCTTGATCGGCGCCAGGCCATCCGAAATCATTTTTACCTGTGGTGGAACCGAAGCTGACAATCAGGCGATCATTACCTATATGATCAATAACCGTTCCAAGGGTAACCATATTATAACCTCGGCGATTGAGCACCATGCGGTTTTGCATACCTGTGAATTTCTGGCTAAACATGGATTTGAACTTACTATACTACCGGTAAACTCTTATGGTGAGGTGGAACCGGATTCGCTTCGGTCAGCTCTTCGTCCCAATACTGCACTGGTTTCGATAATGCATGCCAACAATGAAATCGGTACGATTGAACCGATCCAGGAGCTGGCAGGCATAGCCCATGAAGCTGGCGCAGTTTTCCATACCGACGCGGTCCAGGCTGTGGGTAAGATCCCGGTAAATGTTGATGAATTAGGCGTTGACCTGCTCTCGGCCTCGGGGCACAAGCTTTACGGCCCCAAGGGAGTGGGTTGCCTGTACGTTAAAAAAGGAATCCGCATCGGCAGCTTTATGCATGGGGGCGGGCATGAACGCAACTTAAGACCTGGAACAGTAAATGTACCAGGAGTAGTGGGCTTTGGTAAAGCCGCCGAGTTAGCCAGGCAAAGATTATCTACAGAGGGGGCTCATCTAGCTAATCTGGCTAAACGTTTAACAGACGGCATCCTCGAGGCAATTCCCAATACGCGGCTTACTGGACACCCGGAAAGAAGACTGCCGGGAAGCGTAAATGTTTGCTTCGATTATGTTGAGGGAGAATCAATTCTCTTAATGCTGGACAGTTATGGGATCATGGCCTCCAGCGGCTCGGCCTGTACTTCAGGCGCCCTGGACCCTTCTCACGTGCTACTGGCTATAGGTTTGTCCCACGAAACTGCCCATGGTTCACTGCGTTTAACAATGGGTAAGGATAATACTATGGAGGAGGTAGATTATGTTCTTCAGGTTTTACCCCCGATAATAAAGAACTTACGTGTAATGTCCCCCCTGGGACAATAAGGAGGTTTACAAAATGTACTCGCAAAAAGTCATGGATCATTTTCTTCATCCGCGCAATGTTGGACAGGTTGAACATGCTAACGGAGTCGGAGAGGTAGGCAACCCGACCTGTGGTGACATCATGCATATTGAAATTGAGGTTAAAAACGAGATCATCCAGGATATCAGATTTAGAACTTTTGGCTGTGCCGCTGCCATTGCTACGAGCAGTATGGTAACTGAAATGGTCAAGGGCAAAACCCTGGAGGAAGCTGAGAAAATTACTAACCGAACCGTAGCCGAGGCTTTGGATGGTCTTCCGCCGGTTAAAATGCACTGCTCCAACCTGGCTGCTGATGCCCTCCATGCAGCGATTAGGAGTTATCACGAAGGCCTGAAAGACAGTTCTGAGCAATAGTAGCTATGATTTCGATGTCCCCCAGCGTGCCGTCACACCGGGCCAGGCAGTAGTCATGTATGATTTTGATGAAGTTCTGGGAGGCGGAACTATTATTTAACTTCATATAGTGATAGATGGGGTGATAGTCCTGTTTGCACAATATCGAAAGTATATCCGGAGTATTATGGACCGGGACCCTGCCGCTAAATCGGCCTTTGAAGTTATTCTTTGCTACCCCGGCTTTCACGCTATGCTGATGCACAGAGTAGCACATTTCTTTTATTGCCGGGGCTGGTTTATTATTGCCCGGCTAATCTCGCAGCTTGCCCGTTTTTTAACCGCAATTGAAATTCACCCCGGGGCTAAAATAGGGCAAGGACTTTTTATAGATCATGGTAGTGGAGTAGTTATTGGTGAAACAGCAGTAGTTGGTGATAATGTTACCATATATCAGGGGGTTACACTGGGTGGGACTGGCAAGGAAAAGGAAAAGAGACACCCCACTATTGGCGACAATGTCGTAATTAGTACCGGCGCCAAGGTGCTCGGTTCATTCACTGTAGGGGACAATTCCAGGATTGGGGCTGGTTCAGTAGTTTTAAAGGCTGTTCCGGCCAACAGTACGGTGGTCGGTGTTCCGGGTAAAGTGGTTGCCCGGGGCTACCAGAAGGATACCCTGAGCGGTGATGTTGGAATTGATCTAAGACACGATTTACTACCAGATCCAGTGTCGGAAATGATGCTGAGGATGCAGGAGAGAATTGAATTCCTCGAAGAACGGATTAAGCAGTTGGAAGCACAGCTTTAACCAAGGCCACGTGAGATAGAATTGAGAGGCAGCATTCCGAAATCTCTAATTTAGTTTTGTACATTATTTCCTACTTTTTGAGTTGGCAGAGAAACGGGCTCGGGAGCAGTTCGTAATCAGCTGTAAATAATTGAGGAAATGAGCAAACAGGAAGAATTGATGAAAGGAGCGACAACAGAGTGTCACAAAATTCTCTGTATCAAGAACGGGAAATAGTCAGGTATAATCAAGGCAAAGCAAGGCCCGATCATGAGTTTATTGTTGATGAAATACCATTGACGGTATATGTTAATGATAATGAGCTAGCTACTTTAATCTGTTCATCGGGCGCATATAAAGAATTGGCGGTAGGTTTTTTAATTAACGAAGGAATAATCAAAAATTATTCTGACATTAAGGATATTACCTTTAATGAAACCGATGGTTTGATGTGGGTGGAAACTACTTTCCCGGTTAAGCAAACCGAAACATTTTTGAAGCGGCAAATTGCCAGCTGCTGCGGCAAGGGGCGGGCATGCCTGTACTTTGTCAATGATGTGACACAGTTAGAGCCAGTGAACTCTAGCAAGCAATTCGCCGCCCCGCATTTATTGCATATGATCGGTTTGCTGGAGTATGGCTCCGAGACCTATGAAAAAACGCACGGGGTGCACAGCGCGGCCATGGGCGATGATACCGGGCTCTTGGCCATGTTTGATGATATCGGTCGCCATAATGCGGTTGATAAGGTTTTGGGTTATGCTTTATTAAACCAGTTAACGACAGCGGACAAGTGTTTGTTGTTGAGTGGGCGTATCTCTTCGGAGATTCTGATCAAAGCCGGCCACAGCGGTATTCCCATCGTAGTATCACGCGCCGCGCCAACCAGCCTGGCGGTTGATTTAGCCGATCAGTTTGGGATTGCTTTAGTGGGATTTGCCCGCGGTGAAAGGATGAACGTCTACAGCCATCCCGAAAAGGTGATTATGTAGTAGTCAACCCGGCCGTACAATTCCAGCATATAATCACTCCTGTCAGGATTGCACGACGCCGGCAACGCCACCTTTAACTCTGTGTTCATATTATTTCAGTTCATCCAGGTCATAAGGTGTTTCCTGATATACATGATAATTCAGCCAATTGGTAAACAGCAGATTAGCATGACTGCGCCACCTGACAATGGGGGGCTTGGTTGGATCATCATTGGGAAAATAGTTCCTGGGAACGCTAATTTTAAGCCCCTTTTTCAAATCACGTTCGTATTCTGTTTTTAAGCTCAGCGCATCATATTCAGAATGCCCGGTTACAAATATGAGCCGACCATCTTTGGAGGAAACTATATAAACCCCGGCCTCCGGAGACTCGGAGAGGATTTCCAAATCATCTACTTTGTCTATATCCTCCCGTCTAATCTCGCTGTGCCGTGAGTGAGGCACGTAGAATTCATCATCAAAGCCACGCAACAGAGGTACATTTCTCCTGTTGCAGGTATGGGTAAAAACTCCGAACAGCTTCTGGTCCAATGGGTATTTCGGCACCCCGTAATGATGATATAGTCCGGCTTGCGCCCCAACGCAAATGTGCAGGGTGGAATAGACATTGTGGCGGGTCCAATCCATTATTTCCTGCAGTTCTTCCCAATAGCTTAACTCCTCGTATTCCAACTGCTCCACGGGAGCACCGGTTATAATCATACCATCAAACCTTTGCTGTCTGATCTCTGTAAAGGTGTGGTAGAAGTTAGCCAGATGCTCCTCGGGGGTATTCTTGGAAGTATGAGTCTCCGGATGCAATAGTACGATCTCCAGCTGTAAGGGAGTGTTGCTAAGTAAGCGCAGTAACTGGGTCTCAGTGACGCTTTTTAGCGGCATCAGGTTAAGTACGGCGATCCGCAGCGGACGTATATCCTGAGTAAAAGCACGGTTTTCTCCCATTAAAAAAATGTTTTCGTTATTTAGAACTTCGGCCGCTGGAAGGTTATCTGGTATTTTAACAGGCATTCTTCCTATCCCTCCTTCTTCGGAACGCCTACACTTCTTGGAATAATGGGGTGGAAAGGTATCTCTCCCCGTTATCCGGCAGTAAAACAACAATTGTTTTGCCCTTATTCTCCGGCCGCCGGGCAATATGGGTAGCCGCATAGGCCGCCGCACCGGAGGAGATTCCCACCAAAACCCCTTCGTGTTCGGCTAAGCTGCGCGCAGCATTGAAAGCATCTTCGTGCTTAACCTGAAATATTTCGTTGATTATCTCCCGATTCAAAACATCAGGAACAAACCCGGCTCCAATCCCCTGAATCTTATGTGGGCCGGGAGATCCGCCGGACAATACCGGGGAATCGAATGGTTCAACAGCGATGATTTGCACACCGGGCTTTTTCGACTTCAGTAGTTCTCCTACCCCCGTGATAGTCCCCCCGGTTCCCACTCCGGCTACAAATATGTCTATGTCCCCTTTCGTGTCCCGCCAGATTTCTAATCCGGTGGTCCGGCGATGGACATCCGGATTGGCAGTATTTTTAAACTGCTGGGGCATAAAAGAATTAGGTGTTTGGTCTGCCAACTGTTCCGCCATGGCAATGGCGCCAGACATACCGGCGGCCCCGGGAGTTAAGATCAGTTCAGCCCCCAGTGCTTTTAACAGCTTTCTTCTTTCTACACTCATGGTGTCGGGCATAGTCAGAATAAGCCTATAACCGCGGGCAGCGGATACAAAAGCCAACGCAATACCGGTATTGCCGCTGGTGGGTTCGATAATCACCGAATGCTCATTTAATAGTCCTTTTTCTTCAGCATCTTTGATCATGGCATAGCCGATCCGGTCCTTGATGCTGCCCGCCGGATTAAAGTACTCCAGCTTGGCTAAAAGCCTGGCTTCTAGATTATTGGCCTTATTATAATTAGAAAGTTCCAGCATGGGCGTATTGCCGATTAGGTCGGTCAAGTTCTTAGCGATTTTGCTCATCTTATCTTCCTCCATTGATCTTATTAATACCTGTGGAGCCTGAAGCCTTTGATTTTCCCATCACCGTTAACTCCGGGCAGCCATTGCCAGTGCCTGATCAAGATCGAAAATCAAATCCTCCACATCCTCTATTCCTATAGAGAGTCTAATCTGATCCGGGGTTACACCCGCTGCTATTAATTCTTCATCGGAGAGCTGTGAGTGGGTGGTGCTGGCAGGGTGAATAACCAGTGATTTTACATCGGCCACATTAGCCAGCAAAGAGAATATCTCCAGGCTTTCGATAAATCTTATGCCTGCCTCAACGCCTCCCTTAATTCCAAAAGTTAGTATCGAACCTGAACCTTTAGGAAGATACTTTTGAGCGAGATCATAGTATTTGCTTTCTTTAAGACTGGGATAGTTTACCCAGCTTACCCGGGGATGATCCTGCAGGAACTGAGCAATAGTTTTGGCATTAGCTACATGTCGCTCCACCCGCAGCGATAGCGTTTCCAAGCCTTGCAGGAATAAAAAAGCATTAAAGGGGCTTAAACATGCCCCGGTGTTGCGAAGCAGCCCTACTCGGGCTTTCGTTATGTAGGCCGCGGCACCGGCATCAACAACATATCTTATCCCATGGTAGCTGGGATCCGGTTCGGTCAGTCCGGAGAATTTACCGCTGCCGGCCCAATCAAATTTACCGGAATCGACAATTATGCCCCCGATGGAGGTCCCATGGCCGCCGATAAACTTGGTAGCCGAATGAACCACGATATCGGCTCCAAATTCGATAGGTCTGATCAGATAAGGTGTACCGAAAGTATTATCAATAATCAACGGTATGCCGTTTTCATGAGCAATACCGGCCACTGCTTCAATGTCGATCAGATTAATGCCTGGATTACCGATAGTCTCAATATAGAGAGCTTTTGTTTTGTGATTGATGGCCCTACGGAAATTTACTGGATCGTCGGGATCTACAAAATGAACTTTGATACCGAAGGTATTAAATGTATCCGAGAATAAATTGTAGGTGCCCCCATAAAGTGTGCCGGCAGATACTATCTCATCACCTGCCGAGGCAATATTCAAAATCGCGTAAGTTATGGCGGCTGAGCCTGACGCTGTTGCCAGAGCACCTATTCCACCCTCTAACGCGGCTACCCTATGCTCGAAAACTTCATTAGTAGGATTCATCATCCGGGTGTAAATATTGCCCGGTTCCCTCAGTGCGAACAAATCTGCGGCATGCTGCACATTCTTAAAAACATAAGAGGTAGTCTGGTAAATAGGTACGGCCCTGGACCCGGTGGTGGGTTCAGCCTGCTGGCCTGCATGAACCTGGAGGGTATCGAATTTTAACTTTCTCTGACTCATTTAACCATCCCCTTAACTTATTATTCCCATTGTTTTAGTAGACATTTAAGATAAAAGAACATCCCGGGTAAAATATTTTAGACCATTTCAGCTTCCTTCCGTTCTTCAAATCATGATATGCAATAATAAATAATATAACATATCTTTTCAAAAAAAGGTACCGAGAAATGCAATTAGTATTAATACTGCTTCTCGCGGTGTTTTAAAACGATGCAGGTGGATAAGCTCATGTTTCAGTGTGCTGAAAAAGCTCCTCCTGGCCGTTAATAAATATTCACAACTGGTACGCCTAGGTTGAAACACGTACTTCAAGTTTAGTCTTTTTCCCTGATTTTATGCCCTGTTCACATTTTCCAGTAAGGTCATTTTATTGCCTTCTCTCATACCAATCGAATAGCAGAAATTTAATCTATCAGTCGGGCATCGGTAATTCATTTATCCTCATGCTTAATATTGATAATTAAAGCAAAGGCAATAGTGCCATAGGCCACAAAACTGCGGAAGTATTCTCCTAGGGCGGCATTGTGGAACAGGTTCTGGCCGGCCTGGGGTGAGACAATGAACAGGGTGTGGAATAAAAAAATCCCGATTAGCGCGTGCCGTATTTTGGCGCTTTTAATGCTGGCGCCACCGGCCAGGAGAGCGGCGCAGGAAATAACATCCGCGTTCATATGCGCCGTATAAACATCAAACATGCCAATATTCTGCAGGAACACCAACTGCCCCAGAGCAGCCAGCACGGTGGATAAGATGAGCACCTTGATTCTGATCAGGTCTACATTAATGCCGGCTATCTCCGCTTTTTCATGGCTGGAGCCCACCGCTTTAATTTCCTGTCCGAAGCGGGTATTTAAAAGATAATAAATCAGCCCCGCAAATAAGAGCACCATCAGGATCATGAATAAAGGAACTTCTATTTCACCGATTTTAAAAAGCCATAGCTTATCAATGGTGTTGCGGTACATGCTTAAATCCACGGCATTGCGCACGCCGACCCCGCGGGATAGGATTATCTCTTCATTTATTACCGGGATAAAAGTGCCGAAGCCCACCAAAAAAACCAGCTGGTAGATGCTGTTGGCCAAAAAGCCGATAATGATGGTGACAATCATCTCCTTCCCTTTGACCCGGTTCAAAACAAAGCCGATGGCCAGTCCCGCCAGTAATGAGAAGAGAATGCTCAGGAAAATAACCAGCAATATGCCGGCCACGCCGGCCATCTGGTAATTGATCACAAACAGCAGGGCGGCTTGAGTGCACATGGCGCCTACAATAACGGCAAAATTCAGCCCCATGCCGGCCACTACCGGAATTACCAGCGACAACACCAGAATCCCGTCGCGAATAAACCTGATGATGACCTGGTTGAGCACAAAAGCGCCGGAAAGCCCGGAAAATTGCCAGGCCCCAAAAGACAGGAGTAAGAACACAATGGGTACGACGATCTCAATATTAAAAAATTTATAAGCCTGTGCGTTAATCTTCAATGGCCGATCCCCCGCTGCCGCTCCCGGTACAATAAAGCATAGAGGATGATGCTGTAGGTAATCAGGGTCCGCAAAATTTCCGTTATCTCAGGAACCAGTACCTCATTGGCAATAGGTACAGTGAGCAGATAGATCGTCTGCAGCAAGTAGGCGCCCAGCACCGCCTGGAAAATGAAAGCCCTTCTGCCGTTGCTGCCGCCGATTAAAACCGCCGAAATAGCCGGAAAGTACATGGCCAGCGGTGCGTCGTAAAGCTGAATAAACCCGTAGCTTTGCGAGTAAACACAAATGCCGATTCCGGCAATGACGGTGGATAGGATGATCGCCAACCGGCGGGTACCGAAGATATCAATGCCCGACAGCCTGGCGAAGGCTTCGTTTTCCCCGGTGGCCATAGCCGCCCGCCCGGCTTTAGTCCGAAAAAACAGGTACAAGCCCAAACAAATCAGGCCGTAGAAGCCCAAAAGGCCCAGGGGAATTTCTAATGCGCCGAGTTTAACCAGGCTGAAATTGTCCAGGATATTATAAAAATAAGGCTCCAGGGTGATTTTCGGGCGCAGGCCCTGGCCACCGATGGGATAAAGCATTTGCCTGTTTTGAAAGGGCGCCAGGGTCCAAAAATAATTCATCAGCGGGATCAGGGAGAGGCCGATAAAAGTACCGGCAATTTCCTCCCGCCCCTTGACCCTGTTTAAGATCAGCCCGTAAATCCAGCCGAGAATGCCGCAAATGGCCACGCTCAATAATAAAGACATCAGAAATCCGGGCCACCCGGCCAGCCTGAAATTGACGGCGATGCACATACTGATCAGGCCCCCGGTAATGCCCACGGGCAGGCCGAAGTTCATACCCGCACCCGCATTCAACATGGGGATCAGTGATAGCACCAGCACCCCGTTCATTACCAGCTTGATTAAGGACTCGTTGAATAAGCCGGCTAAATCCATCTTTAGAAAATGGGCCAGGCCAAGTAAGACAGCTAAAAATATGAGAATGATGATCTGGGGTGGTTTGATGCAACCGGTATTCATCATTGACTACCTTGTTCACCTGCCAGTGCCAGGCCGAACTCGACCTCCGGGGAGTCAGGTGATAAGATCTTAAAGACCTTACCCTCCACCAGCACGGCGATCCGGTCACACACTCTTTTTAATTCGTCCAATTCACTGGACGCAATTACAATCGTGGTCTGTTTGGTTCGGTTGAGGTCAATCAAAAGATTGAGTATTTTTTCTTTGGCCGAGATATCAATCCCCCTGGTTGGCTCCGCCACAAACAACAATTGGGGATCCACGGTCAATGCCTTGGCCATACAGACTTTTTGCTGGTTCCCGCCGCTTAATTCCCTGATCTTTTGTTTGATGGAAGTACACTTGATCTCTAACTCGTCCACCAGTTGGCCAACATGAAAGTCCGCCTTTTTTTGATCCAGAAACCCGAAAGGCCGGAGCAAATTTTTAGCAAACTGGTTTTTTACCTGGTTGCCCGTGAAAATAATATTGTCCGCCAGTGAATGCTCCGGAAGGATGCCCAGGCCTTGCCGGTCATCCGGCAGCACATAGATGCCTTTGAGGATATTGGCCTTGGCGTCCATTTGGTCTATTCTTTGGTGCTTATAAATTACCTCCCCGGATGCGGGATACAGGCCCATCAGGCCATACCCCAAAGCTAGTTTGCCGTGTCCGGAAAGGATGGAGGCGGGAAGAATGGCCTTGGGCGCAGGCTTCTTGGCGGTCTTCTTGGCCGGTGTTTTTGCTTTGGCCGGGGTCTTTACCGCCGTCTTGGCCGGAGCTTTG
>JAQVGZ010000145.1 GCA_028696455.1 Desulfotomaculaceae bacterium
GTGACTTGGTGGCAGACGGGGCAAGATTCGACGACCGGGAACTATACCAGAGACTGCGCTTGGTGGCTCCCATAAACGCCCATGAAGTTCCCAGAAATATTGGTTTATTATTCTTTAACGAAGACCACGATCGGTTTTTTTCCGGGGCACGTATTGAAGTGGTTCAGTTCGGTGATGACGCCGGCGGCGACCTTATTGAGGAAAGGATATTTCGCGGGCCGCTGCCGCAGCAGATTAGAAGCACATTGGAATACTTAAATGGCCTGGGGGGTAGTTTAATTCAAAAGATCCGGGGGCAAGCCGAAATTGAACGAACAGTTCCCTATCCCTATGAAGCAATGGAAGAGGCTATCGTCAACGCGGTATATCACCGAGGTTATGACGGCCCTCCTGAGCCGGTAAAAGTCTATTTATACCCTGACCGCATGGAAATTACCAGCTACCCCGGACCGGTTGCCGGCCTGCAAAATAAACATTTTGAGCTGGGTCAAAATATTCCCCAAGTACCTGCGCGTAACCGGCGCATTGGAGAATTATTAAAAGAGCTGCGTCTGGCAGAAGCCAGGGGCACAGGAATTCCCAAAATACAGCGAAAAATGCGCGAAAATGGTTCTCCGGCCGCTCAATTCGACTTCGATGAACATCGCACTTACTTCCGTGTAATCCTGCTGGTGCACCCACGTTACCAAGTATTACACGCTTTAAGAGAAGCCGCTCATTTATGGGCTGTTGGTGAGAAATCTAACGCGATCAGTCATTTGGAGCGGGCTTTTAAGCGCCAGCCTTCATCGGGCGCGCTAGCCAGCCAGTTGATCGAGTATTCTTTTGGTGCCGGAAAAAGTGAATTAGCCAATAAGACTTTGAGCAAATTTGAAGAGCAATTAGTAAAAAGTGAACCCTCTCATCCATATTTGACATTGGCGCGGCTGCTAATCGATAAATCACGAGTCAAAGAAGCAAATGAAGTGTTGGGGCGGATACCCTTGTCCCGGACGATAAATGATACTGTGGAAGCGGCCATCCTGATGAAAAAAGCAAATGATTATGCCAGAGCCCACCATCTATTTGCTGAAGCATACACAATAAACCCGGATGATCCTAAAATTGTTCATGAATTTGCCCAAACAAAAATTAAATTAGCACAAAACCTATGGAAAAAATCCAATATAGATGCAAAAAAAAGACTGAACAGAGAAGCTGCGGAATTGCTTCGACGAGCAATCCAGCTTGCTGAAAATCCTGTACGTGAAGCATGGTGCTGGTTCGACTTGGCCCGGACCCTCGACTGGCTTAGGGCGCCTTATAGCGAAGTGGAGGCAGCATATCAAAAAGCCCTGTCATTTATCCACGACGAACCCCGTTTTTGGGAAGGATATAAGAAATTTAAAAACAAGGTTAGGAAATGATTAAACGACGCAACAATTCCTTAAAGCTCTTATGCCGCCGGGTTGAATCGGTTAAGCCGTTGGCCTCTGATCAGCCCCAGCTCGCCGATTATGGCTTTATCCGCATAGGGAGGGGTCGTCCCCGCCGCGGCACCAGAACACATCCCTGGACCACGGCCTACCATCCATAAAGAACGCGTAAAGGTGGTCATCCCCTTGTTCTTTAATTTCCCCGGCTACACCCCGGGAGAGCATAATATCCCCGACAGCCACCAGGCAGACAGGCTCCTGCCTGGCCGGCAGCCGCAGCTTTTCCGCCCTAAAAGCGGCGAAATCTTCTTCCGGCGCATAGCTGCCATAGGATTCAACATTTTTTCAGGCGGACATCCGGTTGGCCAAGCTAAGCTTAAGGTCGATATTGTTCTAATATCTCAATAATAACACCATCTTTAATTGTCAAATGATATGGCGCCTTATATTCCGCTATTCGTTTAGTGAGCCCTTTTATGTCCGTTAAAGATGGTTTTGCCGGTTCATGCCAATTAACCACATATACCTTTACATCGTTTGAAACCTTCAAGCTGTTTTCCTGCTCGGATTCATTGTGAATATAATAGCCATTGGGGAAATCTAAATCAGCATTTAAACCCAACTCTCCCACTCTTTTTGTATCCGTTTGCTTTACCCATTCTATCTCGTCAAAAGTTAACACCCTGGTTTTCTCGTCATAATTCTTGATAAAACTTAGTATTTGTTCTGGGTGATCAATGCTAATATTAACTCCGTAAATATCAATTATCTTAAACGTTTTTATTATCTCGTTAAATTTATCTTCCATGGCCCTGTGTTCCTCTATCAACTGTTGCGTGGGAACTTGAACATCTGTGCCATGTGCCCAGCCAAAATAATACTTATCGTTTTCTCCCAGATATCTCAAGTTATACACATCTTCTCCGGCCTGTATGATTTCTTTGGTAAATTTACCCTTGTCATAGATTTCGATTCTTCCCACCACACCAAAAATATGTTCCGGCATAGTTGCTTGAAACTCTTTAATTACGAAATAAATACAGTTGTCCGTTTCTTTTATTGCAACAGTATCCATAAAATCTTTCGGTATTAGCAATGAAAAACCAAATTTATCGTTTTCATAGAGAGCCTCTACCTCAATGTTACCTGCTGCTGATGTATTTATGCCGCCGGGCAGGCCAGGCGGTTCAGTACCCCCGCTATTTGTCGCGCCGGTAAGTATCGTGGCTGATAAAACGATCAAAACAATAATTGATGCTGTTATGGCGGCGACCGAATATTTCCGGAAATTCATTATATCAGTCACCCTTCTTTTCAGATTGGTTTTCCCGAAAGCAATCACGGGGTTAAACCCGGCCTGCTTATTTTGTTTTTGAGCCATGTCCAATAGAACAGAAGCATATTCCCTGCGCATGCTTTCACTGTATTCTTTTATTACAACCGCATCACACGCGGCTTCACAGTCTTTCATCATTTGGCTGAAGGAAAACCAGAGCACGGGATTAAACCAGTGGATTGACTGCACGATCAGGATAATCAATCTGATCACGTGGTCCTGACCTTTTATATGCATCATTTCATGTGTAAGGATCGCCTTTAAACCTTTTTCGTCCATATGCTCAGCGACAGCAGCCGGTATGACAATTTCTGGCTTGAAAAATCCAAACACAAAAGGTAGTCTGAATTCACTCACACGCCGGACAGCTATTTTTCTTTTAACCCCTGATTCAGCAATACATCTTTGGGCTAAATCAGAAAACAAATGATCAGATTGCACCGTGTTTCTTAAGATTTGTCTATAAATGCGCCGGTAAGAAAAGCCAATTGCCATGAGCATTAATATTACTCCGGCCAGCCAGATGTAAGCTCCAAATTGCATCCAGTTTACGCTTTTTTGGACTGTTAAGGGATCATTTACAGATTTAACAAGGGGCGCTTCCTGCCCGGGTTCACCGGCCAGGGGTTGATGATCAGGTAATGCCGTTACACGATCAAAATTATTATTAATCACCATGTGGCCATGCCCGTTAATATGATAATTATTCACTGGGTT
>JAQVGZ010000054.1 GCA_028696455.1 Desulfotomaculaceae bacterium
CCACTCTTCGCCGGCGGCTGAGACGCCCCCGCCCCTGGTCGCCCTGGGCGCTACAGTGGTGATTAGCAATACTGCCGGGGACAGAGAATTGCCCCTGGAAGAATTTATTTTGGGTAACCGGATAACCGCCCTTGCGGAAGGTGAGATACTGACCAAATTTATTCTGCCGGAACCGGCTCCGAACTCAGCCAGTCGCTATGCGTATATCGGACACAGAGATGCCATGGAAATTGATGCAGTTAATATGGCTGTCAACTTAGTGCTGGAAGATGATGGTCTGACTGTTAAAGCTTTAAAACTTGTAATGGGATCCGTTTCTCCGAGGCCTTTGGTTTCGGTTGAAGTCCCGTCATTACTTACCGGGCGCGAGTTTAACAGCGAATTGGTGGAGAAAGCGGCAAAAGCAGCTTCCGGCGAGGCCAAACCAATTTCCGACATCCGGGCTTCGGCGGAATACCGGCGTGAAGTGGTCGCGGTGCTTACCCGCAGGTTGCTTAAAGAGGCGTTTAGCGCCGTTTCGGGAAAGGGGGTATAACAGTGAAACAATTAATTGAATTAGAAATAAACGGCCGGGCATATGAAATACCAATTAACCCGAGAGATTTGCTTGTGGACGTAATCAGGAAAAAAGTAGGTCTTACCGGTACCAAGAAGGGATGCGGGCAGGGGGACTGTGGCGCCTGTACAGTGTTAATAGATGGTGAACCAGTGCTCTCCTGCATTACCCTGGCGATAGCCTGCCAGGGCAAAAAGATCACCACAATTGAAGGACTAGCGGCGGCAGACGGCAAGCTCCACCCAATCCAGCAGTCATTTGTCGACCATGGCGCCGTGCAGTGTGGTTTTTGCACCCCGGGAATGATCCTTACCTCAAAAGCTTTATTGGACAAGAACCCTAAGCCCAGCGAGGATGAAATAAAGCGCGGCATAGCAGGTAACATTTGCCGTTGCACCGGATATAAGAAAATAGTCGAAGCGGTTTCCGCCGCGTCTGAAACCATGTCCGCAGAGGAGGTGAAGTAATGAATAATAAACCTGCTCAAAAAAGATTCGTTGGTGTACCACCAATGAAAGAAGAATTCACCCAGGTGGGAAAAAGTGTCCCACGCATAGACGCCCCAAAAAAAGTTAAAGGCGAGGCCATTTATACAGGTGATATGACCCTGCCGGGCATGGTATACGGAAAAATCAAGCGTTGTACGGAATACGCCCACGCCATCATCAAAAAGATCGACTGCAGCAAAGCTCTTGCACTGCCCGGGGTCCTGGCAATTCTCACCGGGGATGAAGCTCCCAACAAATGGGGCATCGTCCCCCAGTCAGCCAACGAGACCGCCCTGGCCGTGGGTAAAGTCCGCTTTCATGGTGAAGGAGTAGCTGCTGTGGCTGCTGTAGATGAAGAAACCGCCGAAGCAGCCCTTGATTTAATTGAAGTGGAATACGAGCCCCTACCGGTGCTGCTGGACCCGTTTGAATCCATGAATCGCGCCGGTGAAGTGCTTATACACGAAGACTCTCCGGGAAATATACTGCACGCGGGTGATCAGATATACGGCGATGTGGACAAAGCCTTTACCGACTGTGCTTATGTATTGGAAAAAGAATTCCATACTTCCTATGTTAACCACGCCTTTTTGGAACCGCATTCCGCCTTGGCCAGTTATGATCCCCAGAGCGGGCAGCTGCATTTATGGGCAAGCAGCCAGGTTCCCCACTACCTGCACCGCCAGATGTCGAATGTCCTGGAAATACCCATGAACAAGATCCGGGTTACCCTGCCCACGGTAGGCGGTGGTTTCGGCGGCAAGGGCGAAGCAGCCTCATCAGAGTTTGTCGCCTGCCTGTTGTCCAGAAAAATAGGCCGGCCGGTCAAGGTGACGTTTGAGCGCAATGAGGTATTCTTCACGCACAAAGGCCGGCACATATGCCACATGAAAATGAAAATTGGCCTGGATAAAGACGGTTATATAAAAGCCGTAGATTTCGACAATACCATGGACGGCGGCGCTTATGCAGGCTGGGGCGTCGTGGTGATGTTCTACACCGCCTCCATGATCCACCTGCCCTACAAAGTGCCCAACGCCCGTGCCCGGGTCAGGCGGGTTTATACCAACAAGCCCACCTGCGGCGCCATGCGCGGTCTTGGCGGGGTTCAGCCCCGGTTCGCCATGGAGTGCCTGCTGGATGAGATGGCTGAGATGATGGGTATCAGCCCGTATGAACTCAAAATGAAAAACGCTGTAGAGTCAGGCCATACAGCAATAAACAATATGTACGTGCCGCATAGCGAGTACAAGAAATGTTTGCAAACAGCGGTAGAAAGATCAGGTTATTTGGAAAAGCATGGCAAGCTGCCTTTCGGCAAGGGCATCGGGCTAGCTGGCGGTTATTATATTTCCGGCACAGCCTATACGCTCTACCAGTCTTATAAGCCACACACCTCAGTGCTGCTGCGCGTGGATACCGAAGGTGGGGTAACCCTGCACTGCGCGGCTGCTGAAATCGGCCAGGGCTGCACCACTGTCATGGCCCAGATGGCTGCCGAAGCGCTGGGAATCCGTTACGAAGATGTGCATGTCGTATTGGGCGATACGGAACTGGGCGCTTTCGATTTGGGCAGCTTTGCCAGCCGGCTAACCTACGCAGCCGGGGCTGCCATCAAGGAAGCAGCAGCTGAGATTAACCAAAAGCTAAAAGAAGTGGCAAGTGGCATGCTAGGCTGCCGGGCTGATCAGCTAGCTATAAAAGACCGCAAAATTTATTCCATGTATGAAAGTAAAAAAACCATCGAATGGGAAAAAGCTGTTCAAGCCTGCGTTAATTCTGTCGGAGCGCTGACCAGCATTGGGCACTACTCACCGCCGCGGCGCAAAGGGATTGATCTTATAAGCGGTAATAGAGTCCAGGGCGCTAATATCGGACACTCCCCGACGTTTGGTTTCAGCTGTCAAATACATGAAGTAGACGTAGATTTGGAAACCGGCCGGATCAGGGTGACCAGGGTAACGGAGGCCGGGGACTGCGGCAAGGCGGTTAACCCCATGAGCGTGGAAGGACAGGTGGAAGGTTCCATTATGTTTGCCATGGGTCAGGCTCTTTACGAAGAGATAAAGTTAGACAAAAACGGCAAGTTGTTGAATCCAAGCCTACATGACTACAAGACGCCGACTGCCATGGATATGCCGGAAATGGATACCAATATCGTGGATAGCTACGATCCGACTGCTCCTTTCGGGGTTAAGGAAACGGGCGAAGGTGCTGTTCAACCCACCTTCCCGGCGATTGTTAACGCTATCTATGATGCAATCGGGGTGAGATTTACCGAACTGCCCATTACCCCGGAAAAGGTACTTAAGGCCTTAAAGGAAAAGAAACTAGTTAAATCATCAGCCTGAGGAATTTCTCTTAAGCAATAAGAGGAGCAGGAATAAAAGTTGCCACACTGTGGTAACTAAAGTAAACTGGACCCGGTGATCATAATATAAAAAGTTGAACCGGGTCCATTTAGATCTTTTTATTATTTTGTACTACTAATTTTTCAAAGATAACTATTGTTGATATATAATAAAAAGATAGCAGTGCCTTATAACGGCGGTGGTGTATACTAATTATTGAAAGCCTTAAAAAAATTTTAGCATGTTAAGGTTGTACTAATTGGAAGCTGATCCTTACAAAGTTAAGCAACAAAAGGAAATCGCGACACTCACTATTGTAGGTACAGAGGTGGCACATGAATAAAAATTCATTTAAACAAATGGTGGAAGAGAAAATAGTACTATTAGACGGAGCCACTGGGACCGAGTTGCACAAGCGAGGCATACCCCGGAATGCCTGTCCCGAACAATGGGTTTTGGAGCATCCTGATGTCCTAAAGGAAATTCAGAGTGAATATGCCAGGGTAGGCTCTGATATTATTTTGACCTGCACCTTTGGCGCAAACAGAATTAAATTAACTGAATTCGGGCTGCAGGACCGGGTCGAGGAGATTAACCGGGAGTTAGCCCTGATATCTAAAGAGACGGCGGGCAGTGGGTGTCTGGTGGCAGGTGACCTGGCGCCCACAGGCAAATTTGTGGAGCCCTTTGGGGATGTTAAATTTGACGATCTTGTGGAGGTCTACAAGGAGCAAGTCCGTGGATTGCTGGCAGGCGATGTTGACCTATTTGTTGTTGAAACTATGATCGATTTGCAGGAGACCAGGGCGGCGGTGCTGGCGATTAAAGAAACCTGTGACTTGCCGGTAATTGCTAGTATGACCTTTGATTCCGATGGTAAAACCTTGACTGCCAGCGATCCGGTGACAGTCCTGATCACCTTGCAAAGTTTAGGTGCTGATGCTATAGGCGCTAATTGCTCCACCGGCCCTGAAGATATGTTGAAAGTCGTTGAGCAAATGCAGCCATATGCCAGGGTTCCGATCATGGTGAAACCCAATGCGGGATTACCAAAACTTGTCGATGGAAATACCGTTTTTGATATGGGACCTGAGGAATTCGGTCAATATGCAGTTGATTTTGTTGCTAAAGGAGTGGGTTTGATCGGGGGTTGCTGCGGTACTACCCCACTGCATATAAAAAGAGTTAAGGAAAGTCTTGCCTGGCTGAGGCCTGTCGGCCGGGAGCCCAGGCCATACCGGGCACTTACTTCTTCTAGAAAAACGGTTTTTTTCGGTGAGAAATATCCGGTCACTGTGGTGGGGGAAAGGATTAATCCTACCGGCAAAAAGCTGCTCGGTGAAGAACTAAAAAATGGTAAGTTTACCGAGGTTAAACGTTTAGCTTTAGAACAAGTTGAAAATGGAGCAGAGATCCTGGATGTTAATGTGGGGATGCCTGGCATTGACGAAAAAGAAACTATGGTGGGAGTAGTCAAGCTATTAAGTCGTGTAGTGGACTCTCCTTTGTGCCTGGATTCTTCCTCACCCGATGTGCTTGAAGCTGCTCTAAGAATTTACCCCGGCAGGGCTTTGATTAATTCCATATCAGCAGAAAAGGCAAAAATCCAACGTATGCTTCCGATTGCCCGCAAGTATGGCGCTATGTTTATTCTTCTTCCTCTAAACGACGAGGGCATACCGGAGCAAGCTCAAGATAGATATAAAATAATTCAACTTATTATCAGCGCAGCTAAGGCTTATGGCTTTGAAAACAGTGATATCGTGGTAGACGGGTTGGTGATGTCGGTTTCCTCAAATCAAAGTGCGGCAGAGGAAACCTTGCAAGTTATTAGCTACTGTACCAAAACACTCGGTTGTGCCACCATTCTTGGGCTCTCTAATGTGTCTTTTGGTCTGCCTAATCGAGCTTACATAAACGCGGCATTTCTGGCGATGGGAATTAGTAAAGGATTAAGTATGGCCATAGCAAATCCTTCCAGTGATATGACGATGGCAATTAAGTCGGCCTGCGATGTTTTAACTGTCAGGGATAAAAACAGCATCGCCTATATTAACAAGTATGGCAAGGAAAATGTCGTAAGGACCCAAAAAGTTGAGCAGAAGAATTTGAAAGCAGTAAATAAAATCTTTCAGTCTATACTTGAAGGAGACCGGGAGAACGTGGTAGGCCTGGTCAAACAAGCTATGGGGGAGGGCACGAAAGCCGGCGTTATTATTGATGATTTCCTGGTGCCTGCCATTACCGAGGTGGGTAATCTTTACGAAAAGAAAAAATACTACCTCCCCCAGTTGATCCAAAGTGCCGAGACTATGAAAACTGCCTTTGATTACCTGGCGCCTTTTCTGGCCGGTGACCGACAGAATGACGCCAGGCGCAGCCCGGTTATCGTCCTGGCCACGGTAAAAGGTGATATCCACGATATCGGGAAAAACATCGTCGCGTTGATGCTAAGAAACAATGGGTTTACCGTGTATGATCTAGGGAAAAATGTGAGCGCGGAAAGAATTATCAATGTATCAAAAGAATTGCAGGCGCAAATCATCGGACTCTCCGCCCTGCTCACTACCACTATGGTGGAAATGAAAACAGTGATTGAGCTTACCAGAAGGGAAAACCTTGATGTCAAAATCATGATTGGCGGAGCGGTGGTCAATGAAAACTACGCAGCAGAAATCGGGGCGGACGGGTATTCGAAAGATGCCTACGGTGCGGTGAAGCTTGCCAGGAAATTAAGTTGCCTTGAATAAAAGCTTACGCAATAACTTTTAAGCCCCCATGATTAATTAATCATGGGGGCAAATTTCTACTAGCATTTTTTAGCCAAGTCCATAAAAGCAGGAATTGCTACCTGACGTTTTTGCAAAACTTTAAGGGTAAGATCAATTACCATTTTTTCTTCGATTGCCCTGAATTCGAATTCTTCGAAGGGGAGCTTCACGGAGTTTTTGATCCGCTTACGGCCAAGTAATTCATCAAACTCGGTAATTGTGGCACTGACTAATTCGCAAAACGGCAGATCGTTGAAGTATTCAGTACTCACCTGATTAAATTCAGAAAAATCCCCGGACTGTAAGAAGTCTTTCTCCGCAAATTCATTACCAAGTCCTCCAGTTCTTAGATATTGAAATTCATCGGTACTGTTAAATCTAACTGGAGCCGGTTTAGCAACATTATAGATAACGGGTGTTACACATGACCAAGGTATATTAACAGTGCAGTGACGGATATCCCCACAAAAGCCTTCCATATTTGAACCGGTACGGGTTGAATAATCAATATTTTTACGCACAAATCCTTTTAAAAACAGTTTATTGGTGTTTTGTACCAGCATACACTGGGTAAGTTTCAGCTTCTTTTTAATTTGCTTAATTTCAAAAGCCGGTTCAGGTAGGGTTATAGTTGAATCTACATTAACCTGTATAGACATTTCAGCAAGCACAATAGGTATTTTTGCTATCGCACCAACAGTTACAGGAGATGGCTTTACCGGAGTGTTAGAACAACTTGGCTCAGTGCCAGTTTCATCATAGGATATATCTGGTTCCATAAATTTAAAAGGTATTATGCTGCTCACTTTTTCAAGCATTTTATTTCCTCCCTCTATAATTAAACTTTTATCCAGATCGCTTATGGTTTTGGGATAATAAATAATATGCAAAAGATGACAAATTAGTTACCATACATTGCCATAAACTTGCATACAATGTAAACCGCACTATCTATTGAAGATGGTCTGGAAGTATCTTCAATCGATGGTGCAGTGAGGGATAGTTTGTCTAGTTCTCACATAGCGCCTTCTAAAATCTGACGGCAAACTGCTAAGGTAAGGTCTCTTGTTTCAGACAATGCTCTCTTTCCATGTTTTTCTAAAGCTTTGATAATGTCATCTATCATATCAGCAGTTACATTGTAATCCGCCAAATGCGTTTTAATGCCCAGGCTTTCAAAAAAACCACGCGTCTTACTAATTCCTAAATCTATTCGGGAAACCTCATCACCATCAGTTATATTCCAGACACGTTCAGCATATTGTAATAATTTCGCATGTTTCTGTTTTTTCCGTACATTCCATATAGATGGTTGTAGAATAGCCAGGGTTTTACCGTGGTCAATACCAAACATTGCAGTTAATTCATGTCCAATTATGTGAGTACTCCAATCTTGCGGAACACCTGCACCTATCAAGCCATTCAGAGCCATTGTCGCACACCATACAAGATTAGCCCTAGCGTCATAATCATTTGGGTTGTCTATAGTTTTTTTACCTACCTCTATAAGAGTCTGTAAAATTCCTTCTGCTGTACGATCCTGAAACCTGCCCTCAACAGGAAAAGTTACATATTGTTCAACTGTATGGATAAACGCATCGATAATTCCATTTGCTACCTGATCTTGCGGCAGAGTATATGTAAGGGTAGGATCTAATATAGAAAACCTGGGGAAGATTAACTCACTAAACAGGGGAAATTTACCATCTTCATAACTGATAACACAGCCGTTATTCATCTCCGATCCTGTGGCCGGTAAGGTTACAACCGTACCCAGAGGTAGTGCTGTTTTAATTTGAGTCAAACCGGATTTAATAAGATTCGAAGCTTCTCCTTCATAGGGAGCTGCTGCAGCAATGAATTTTGTGCCATCCATAACAGAGCCGCCACCTACTGCAAGTAGAAAATTAATCTGGTTTTTCCGTACAACCTCCACTGCTTTTATCAATGTTTTATATTTTGGATTTGGCTCTATTCCCCCGAACTCATATATTTCCCGCTCCCCCAGAGAAGCCTTGACCTTGTCAAGTACGCCATACTTTTTAACACTGCCACCGCCATAACTTACCAATACCTTTGCATTGGCAGGCACAAATCTGTCAAGCTCTCCAAGCCTGTCTTTACCGAATACAATATGTGTTGGATTGTAAAAATCAAAATTTAACATTATAAAAAACCCTCCTGTTTTTTGTTTTTTAGCTACATTAAATTTATATAAATATACTATACATCAAAATTATCAAAGAAACACCGCAACACCAAACTCTGTTCAGGATGCAACCAACTGGATACTTCGAAAAGCGCTACTAATATACTAAAAGAATATACTAAAAAACGTTTATGTCTCGTGGAGGATTTTATTTACATCGCCGCTTGACCAGTCAGAAAGGATGAAATTATAATTAATATCAAATAGTGCTGCCCAAGAAAATGATTCTCCTATGGAGGCACTTAAGCAGATGATATTTTGGCCCGAGTGGCTTTCAGAAATAATTGGCTCTTTCCCCGTTTTCTTGAAACCTTATAAGATAACGGCTTTGCGGTGACGTAATAGCGGTACTTTTTTAGAATGACTTATGGGGCAAGACAATTCTTTTTTATAAGAGATTATTAATGAAAGGAAGAATGCTATGAATGTACCTGTAATAGCTACTTTTGAAAAAGCGTACTGGTTTATCTTTTACAAACATAAATTGTTGACCTTATTTGTTCATGATACTATTACTATACCTTTTACCACGGACCTTGCTGCCATCAGTTTAAAAGCAGTAAAAAAACAATACCTGGGTCGGCTGGATAATTACCCGTGTTATACAGTAGATATATCTACAGAGCCAAACCTTCCCGAAAACATGAAATTTATCAGTTTAAGACAATTATTCTGGGGTATCGAGCAAAAACTGTTTTGGTTAGCAGGTAAGGCCTCTCAAATTATCCACTGGGATCACACACATCAGTATTGCGGTCGCTGTGGAACGCCCACAAATGAAAAGTTGTATGAGTATGCTAAGGTATGTCCAAACTGTGGACTGGATGCTTATCCCCGTATCTCTCCATCTATTATCGTTGCCGTATTAAAAGCTGGTGAGATCTTGCTAGTTCGAAGCAAACATTTTAAGATGCCGTTTTACACCGTAATCTCCGGGTTTGTAGAACCCGGAGAAACGCTGGAGGAGTGTTTAAAGAGGGAAGTTAAAGAAGAAGTGGGCATAGGGGTTAAGAATATAACCTACTTCGGCAGTCAGCCCTGGCCTTTTCCAAGTTCATTGATGATTGGGTTTATCGCTGAATATGAAAAGGGGGAAATATCTATTGATGAGGAAGAAATTGAAGAAGCGAGATGGTTTACAGCAGATAGCCTGCCGCATTTACCTGATTCCATTAGCATAGCTAGACAGCTAATCGATTATTTTATTGAAAACAACAAGATCAAGTAATAACATCAGGCTTCATGTAAGCCAGTTTTTTGCTATTGTAGGCGTAATTGTATTAAAAGACAACAAAGCCAGGGGTAGCTACCTCCTGACTTTTGCGTTTTTTACTTCGTTTACTATATTAGGCCAATACTTCTATACATGGTTATTGAATATCGATGTTAGTGACCTTTCTCCTAGATGCTTTTTCCTTGGGCAAAGTAATTTCCAGGATGCCACCATTATACCGGGCTCTCATTTCTTCCTCCTTTACCGGTACATCAACTGTGAATGACCGGCTAAAAGAGCCATAACTACGTTCAACCCGGACATAATCAGTGCCTTCTTCCTTTTCTTCTTTTTTCCGTTCACCCCGGATTGTCAGCACGTTATCTGCTAAACTGATCTTGATGTCTTCTTTGTTCATACCTGGCAGGTCTGCTTTAATCAATACTGCCTCACGTGTATCCTTAATATCGACAGGAAAAGATGCTCCTTGACTAAATAAGTTCATCGGTGCGTTTAGATTTAGATAAGGAAAGTTATCCTCAAAGAGCCTGTTTATCGAAGATTGTATACCCGATAATGCATGATAAGGTTCCCGCCTAATTAAATCCATATTATGACCCCCAGTACATATTTTTATATGATTTAGCTTATCCTGAAGCAGGATAATTATGCATTACTGATTTTCCTCCAACCCCATCACTTCCCTCTTCGCATACCAGTTACACTACCGGTTTAAAAAGACGGTATTAAGACCGTTGAAAAGTCGTTTGTTCTGCAAAGCAAAGGTAGACAATCCTGCCGCATTCACCGCCGCGAACTGATAGACATAATGAGTCAAGAAATGTCAGGGGAGGTCGCCTACCTTCTCTTTAAGTGTTTGCTCGCCACGTACTCCTGTGCTTTGAAGGCGTCTGACATACCGGCTCGCCCGTCCGTGATGACTATTTGTTGTGTTAGTGTACAATTGGCTCGACCGCCCGTCGCACAGAAAAGGAAACGGCGTTTGCACCGTTTCCTTCAAACTTGAACTGTGTACTTGCTGCCCTGTTTATGGCGCCGGATAGGTCACGGTGACCTCCTGCTTAGACTGGTTCCAACCCACTTCAGCGCCCATATTTTCCGCGATAAAGCGCAAAGGCAGCATTGTCCGGCCAGGCGGGAGGATAAATGGCGTTACATTTGGATTGGTGGAATCAATCAGCATATACTTGCCGTTAACCCGGGCTGTATTCATGCCAATCCATAGTTCAATCACCTGGTTTTTATGATTGATCGTTACTTTTTGCTCACTGCCTTTCCAGGCCACTGATGCTCCAAGTGCTTCAGCAACGTACCTGATGGGGAGGACTGTCCGGCTTTCCCTGATTTCCGGGACTGTATCCATAGTTCGGCGCTGATCATTGACATAATAATTTGCTTTGCCGATGTTTAATTTGATTATTATTTCCGAAGTACTGACTGTGGCCGCGCTATCTTCGTTGGAGTAGCCTGAATTTCCGTTGGCATTGTAGGCCCGCACCCGGTAGTAGTACCGGGTGTTGCCGGACAGCCCGGAGTCAGTGTAGGAAGTGGTGTTGTCGTCCACCGTGTCAATCAGGCTGTAAGTGCCGCCGGATCTTTTACGCTCAATTCTGAAGCCTGTTTCGTTATTGGAGTTGTCCTCCCAGGTTATTTTGATTCTGGAAGAACTTAGCGCCGTTGCGGACAGGTCGGACGGTGTTTCCGGTATATCCCCGTCGGTGGTAACCGCGCTGTCTTCGTTGGAGTAGTCTGAATTCCCGCTGGCATTGTAGGCCCGCACCCGGTAATAGTACCTGGTATCGCTGGACAGCCCGGTGTCGGTGTAACTAGTGGTGTTGTCATCCACCGTATCAATCTGGCTGTAAGTGCCGCCTGATCTTCGGCGCTCGATTTTAAAGCCGGTTTCGTTATTGGAATTGTCATCCCAGGTAATTCTGATTCTGGAAGAACTAAGGGCCGTTGCGGACAGGTCGGACGGTGTTTCCGGTATATCCCTGTCGGCAGTAACCACGCTGTCTTCGTTGGAGTAGTCTGAATGCCCGTAAGCATTATAGGCCCGCACCCGGTAATAATACCTGGTATCGCCGGCCAGGCCGGTATCGGTGAAATTAGTGGTGTTGGCATACACCGCGCCGATTTGGCTGTAAGTGCCGCCGGCTTTTTTGCGCTCAATTATAAAGCCGGTTTCGTTATGGGAGTTGTCCGCCCAGTTAATATAAATCCAGGAATAAGATGTTGCCGAAGCGGACAGGTCGGACGGTGCTGCCGGCACGGCCTCACCGGTAGTGGTGGCGCTGTCTTCATTGGAATATCCGGAATTGCCGTGGGAGTTATAAGCCCGCACCCGGTAATCGTACCTGGTATTGCTGTCCAGACCCGTATCGTTGTAACTGGTTGCGTTGGACTTAACAGTAGTGACCTGAATGTAGCTTCCACCCGGCTCCCTGCGCTCGATCTTAAAGCCGGTTTCGTTAGTGGCGTTGTCCTTCCAGGTTAGGTTAATCCGGGAAGAAGACTCTGCCGTAGCGGACAGGCCGGTGGGGGCTGCCGGTACAGTTCCGCTGGTAGTAGCGCTGTCTATATTTGAATAGGCGGAATAACCGGATGAATTGAAGGCCCGCACGCGGTAGGAGTAGGTTGTGTCTGCAGCCAGCCGGGTATCGGTAAATGTGGTGACGCTGTCTACCACCGCAATTTCTGCAAAACTATTGTTCCCGGTTTTGCACTCAATCCTAAAGCCTGATTCATTGTTTGAGTTATCTGTCCAGGTCAAGTTGATCTGACTTGCTGAAACCGCTACAACATTTAGGTTGCTTGGCGCCGCAATTTCTGCCGCTTCCGCTGGCGCAAGCCAGGATACGCCGATAATTAAAGGGCACAGCAATAACATTACAAGCAGTCTGATTCTTTTCATCTATAAATCCTCCTTTAAAGATATTGATAACTAATCATAACATTAGTTAGTTATTCATTTATATATACGAAATTATGGAAGAAAATATAGAGTACTTAAGGATGAAAAGAGATGTTCTAGCAGCTAATTTAAAATGATGTTAAAATAGGATAGCTGATTAGATAAGAGAGGTGCGTCATATGATTAAAATGTTGGCTTTATTAGTGATATTTGGCGGGCTATTACTTGTTATGTTATTCATTGGTGGTTTATTATTGAGCTCACTGAAATTACGCAAGTGGGCCAAGCCGCTGGCCTTATTGTTGTTTAGCTTACTGAGAAGCAGGAGAAGATGGTAGAACAAAACTACCGAGCGGGAAAAAGGGGTAGGTAACATGGGTGATAAGTATGGTATTGGCTGGCTACAAAACTATGATAGTGGACAATAGAATAATTTAATAATGTACCAGGTGTTGAAAAATGAAAAGTATCTTTTCCTATCAAACTGTCCTTGGAGAAATCAGGATCGCAGAAAATGGTGCTGCTATAACAAATCTTTATTTTCAGGGAGACACTATACCCACAGAGGTTGTCGTACAAGAAACGGAGTTGCTCAGAGAGGCAGCCCAACAGCTGAGGGAATATCTTACAGGAAAAAGAACGAACTTTTCGCTCCCTCTGGCTCCCGAAGGTACAAGGTTCATGCTGCATGTTTGGGAGGCCTTATGCAGTATTCCTTATGGAGATACAAGAAGTTACGGAGATGTGGCTAACAGTATCGGCAAAAAAAAGGCCTCCAGGGCAGTTGGAATGGCAAACAATAAAAACCCTATTCCGATTTTCATCCCCTGCCATCGGGTTGTCGGTAAAAATGGAAAGTTGGTTGGTTACCGTGGTGGGCTACAAATGAAGGAGCGACTCTTAGAATTGGAAAAGCATCTTTATAAGAATGAGTGCCGATTTAATTATTAACTGACAACAAATTGGCTGGGTCTAGCTTTGGCCAATCGAGATTATTAACTCGCTGATTGTTTATGGAAAAACAAACTCATATGTATTTTCAATAATATTAGGGTTGTTCAACTTTGAGGAGGGATACAAAAGTGAAAGTAGTTGCGTTTAACGGGAGCCCAAATAAAAATGGTAATACATATGCCGCAATTAGAATGGTTGCACAGGAGCTGGAAAAGGAAAATATTGTAGTGCAAATAATTCATGTGGGCGACAAGGTAGTGCATGGCTGTAGTGCTTGCCGAAAATGCGCCAAGGCCCGGAACGAAGGGTGTGCCATCACAAGTGACCCGGTCAACGACTGGATTCAAGAAATGAAAAATGCTGACGGCATACTCCTGGGCTCTCCCGTGCATTATTCTGCCGTTGCCGGCACAATGAAGTCTTTTTTGGACCGTGCCTTTTTTGTTGCTTCTGTTAATGATAGTATGTTCAGGCATAAAGTAGGCGCCTGTGTGGTTGCCGTCAGGCGCTCCGGAGGGCTGCCCGCCTTTAATCAATTGAATAATTTTATAAATTATTCAGAAATGCTGATGCCCACCTCGAACTACTGGAATGTTATATACGGCACAGCACCGGGTGATGCTGAACAGGATGAAGAAGGAAAACAAATCATGCAAGTGCTTGGCAAAAATATGGCTTGGCTGATGAAGCTTGTTGAATTCGGTAAAGATAAAGTCCCACCACCACCAAGAGAAAACAAAGTGTTTACCAATTTCATTAGATAAACGATAAAGAAATGAATTGAACAATGTATCCTATATGGTTGGCCAAGTAAGGCACTGTAAAAAAAGAAAGCATTTGGCAAGCTGTGTTTTGATTGGTTGGGGGGTTATAACCCTCCGTTTTTGTATTTCTTTTTTTATTATTACCTGTTCTTGTCCCCTCCCAGGATACCCCCTAAGATATCTCCACCTATACCGGCAATGCCTTTCTGCTCACCTTTTTGCTGAAAGTGTGCCGCCGCCACAATGCGGTCGGCTAAGCGAGATAAGGGTAGGCTTTGCAAATAAACTAACCCCGGCCCAGTTAACTGGGCCAGAAATATTCCTTCTCCTCCAAAAAGGGCATTCTTAAAGCCACCAATGAACTGGATATCGTAATCAACTGTCGGCGCAAAGGCGACCAGGCAGCCTGTGTCTACCCGCAAGTGCTCCTTGTGCCCAAGCTCTTTTTTTATAATTGCGCCACCAGCGTGAACGAAGGTCTTCCCCTCACCCGAGAGACGCTGTAAAATAAAACCTTCCCCACCAAACAGACCTGCCCCGATTCTTCTGGTAAAGGCAATGTCTATTTCTACCCCTTTGGCGGCGCAGAGGAAAGAGTCTTTTTGGCAAAGAAATTCTCTGCCTAGTTGCGCTAAATACAGGGGGATAATTTTCCCGGGGTAAGGGGCGCCAAAAGCAACGCGGGCCTTGTCGCGGCTTTCACTCAAAAACGTGGTGATGAAAAAGCTCTACCC
>JAQVGZ010000055.1 GCA_028696455.1 Desulfotomaculaceae bacterium
CACCTTTGGGACACCTGTGGTCTTTGGCTGTAGAGGAACAGTTCTACCTGCTGTGGCCATTGCTATTAGGGCTGGGACTGCGCTATATTCCCCGTCGGGGCCGCCTGATTGGGTTGATCACGGCTCTGGTGATTGCTTCTGCCACCGCTATGGCAGTTATTTATCAACCCGGTCTGGATCCCAACCGGGTTTACTATGGAACCGATACCCGGGCTTTTGCTTTGCTTATTGGTGCGGTACTGGCACTGTTGTGGCCCAGCCGAAAACTATCGGCCGGCCTATCCCCGCGGCAGCGCATGACACTCGATGCGGCAGGAGGCTCTGCGCTGCTGGCCATATCAGCGATGATTTGGCTAAGCAATCAGTATCAATCTTTTCTTTATTACGGCGGTCTTTTGTTCTTCTCAATAATCTCGGCGGTCCTGGTGGCCGTGCTGGCTCATCCTGCCAGCTGCCTGGGCAGGCTATTCGGGATATCGCCACTACGCCGGCTGGGGGTGTGGTCATATGGGATCTACCTGTGGCACTATCCGGTCATAGTCTTAACCAGCCCGGGGGTTAATACAGGGGGATTAGATATTGGTCTGGCGATTGCACAAGCGGTTTTAAGCATTTCTCTGGCAGCGATTTCGTGGTACTTTGTCGAGGAGCCGATCCGGCACGGTAAATGGAAACAGTATTTGGCGCAGTTCTCAAACGGTTTCAAGTTGCGGCCCAAGTTATTCCGGTTTCGGGGCAAGGCATCACTAACCAGCATAATATGTATCTTTGGTGCATTTATATTAGCGGTGAGCGGGTGTTCGGTGATCAGTCAGGCGCAGCATAAGGGTTTGCCATCTGAACCGGCAAGTATAATGGAACCGGCCAATGCAGCTCTGAACACAGAATTTGGTGAGAGTAACGGCAATGGCGCTGAGGCCCCTTCGGATACTGATACGCTGAAACAGGGCGCAGACCAAAACCATGGATTTACCGGTAAAGGAGTTACGGCTATTGGCGATTCGGTGTTGGTTGGAGTGGAACCTGAACTAAAAAGGCTTTTTCCGGATATTACAGTGGATGCCGCCATTGGCCGGCAAATGCACCAGGCACCCCAGGTGATCAAGAATCTCCAATCACAAGGTATCTTAGGAAAGACGGTTATAATCGAGCTGGGGGGAAATGGAGCATTTACAGAAAAACAGTTCATGGATATACTGAGTATACTAGGAAATGACAGAAGGATCGTGATCATCAATGCCCGGGTTCCGAAACCATGGGAAAGTGCGGTCAATCAGATCTTGGCCCGGGCTGCCGGCACGCATCCCAATGTAGAACTGGTGGATTGGTATACCGCCAGCAGCGGCCATAATGAATATTTTCGCGCTGACGGGGTGCACCTGAAAGAAGCCGGGGTTAAGGCCTATGTGTCGCTGCTGGCCAACGCCCTTACTCCCTGAGCCTTGACATACCTATAGAGCTTATATTCTGAAATGGAGAGTTGTCCGTTGACAGCTATAAAAACCAAAATCTTGGTGGTTGAAGATGAGGAATCAATCAGACGTTTTATCACCCTTAATCTCAGTGCAGTGGGCTATGAAGTAGGAGAAGCAGACACGGGGGAGAAAGCCCTGGCCATGTCGGGCAGTTTTAGACCCGACGTTATGGTGTTGGATTTGATGCTGCCGGGAATCAGCGGGTTTGAGGTCTGCCGGCGGGTTCGGGAAATGAGGCCCGAAACCTTTATTATCATGTTGACAGCCAAGAGCCAGGATACCGATAAAATTTTCGGTCTTGAACTGGGCGCGGATGATTATATGATCAAACCCTTTAATCCCCTGGAGCTGATAGCCCGGATCAAGGCCCTGTTAAGGCGCCGGACTATTCTCCGAATGGGAAATAATGTGCTTAAATGCGATGATCTGTTGCTGAACCTTGCGGCGAATAAATTTTTCAAAAATGGTGTGGAAATCGAATTAACGCCCACCGAATTTGCTTTGCTCAAGATGTTTATGGAAAATCAGGGCAAGGCCCTTAAACGCAATGAGATTTTAAATGCCGTCTGGGGACAAGATTATTTTGGCGATACCAAAACTTTGGACGTACATATCAGAAGGTTGCGGGAAAAGCTGGAGGACAATCCCTCTGTGCCCGAATATATTAAAACTGTATGGGGGGTTGGTTATCGATGGCAGGCGGAACCCAATAGGAGCACATAATGAAAGGAATCAGATTAAGACTAGCAGCCAATTTCATGATAGTCATTATTTGCACGGTGGTGATTCTGGAAATACTGCTTATTTATATCGTTAAGCAGAACTATTATAACAGCTTGCAAGGCAGCCTCACCAACCAACTAAATATTTGCACAGATATGTATACCAAGTATTTTGCCAATACATCACTGCAGGACAATGTGCTCTATAATGTTGATGCATTCTGGAACCAGAGCAATGCCGAGGTACAGATTGCTGACAAGAACGGTAATATTATCATGGACTCCCAAGGCATCATTCTACCCAACATGGCTGATAGCGACATTAAGGAGGCCCTGGACGGCAAAACGGGGGTATGGGTAGGATACTTAAACGGGCAAAAAGTCATGGCAGTGGCCAATCCCCTTAAATCAGGCAATGAAATCGTGGGCGCCTTACGGTTTATGGCCTCTTTAAGCGCCGTCGACTATGACATTGCCAAAACCGAGCAAATCTTTATATTAATCGGTATATTAGTAGTCCTCATCGTTGGCTTGATGAGTATTTTTTTAGCCAACAGCATCGTGGTGCCATTGCGGGAAGTTACAGCTGTAGCTCAGAGAATGGCAGCGGGAAATTTTCAAATTAAAAGCAGAAAGACGCGGGACGACGAAGTTGGCGAACTATCGGATACCCTAAATTATTTGGCTGATGAAATTGTAAAAAGAGAGCAGCTCAAAAATGACTTCATTTCCTCTGTGTCTCATGAGCTGCGCACGCCCTTGACCTCCATTAAGGGATGGGCAATTACTTTGCAGAGCGAAAACTTCCAGCAGAAAGAAATGCTAAATAGCGGTCTCAATATCATAGAGAAGGAGAGTGACCGACTGACCAGGATGGTTGAGGAACTTCTGGATTTCTCCAAATTTATTTCGGCCAGAATTAAACTAAACCCTGTAGAGGTAAACCTGATTAATCTCTGTGAACATTTACGTAAACAATTGACACCGCGAGCCGTGCGGGAAAATATAGATTTTACCGTGATCTATCCGGAAAACCTGCCCAATATCTATGCGGATGTAAACCGGCTTAAGCAATTATTTATCAATATTCTGGATAATGCCTTCAATTTTAATCATTCCGGCGGTTATGTTCATTTTAAAGCGGATGTTCAAGATGAAGGTTTTAAGTTTGTCATATCCGATAGTGGCTGCGGGATAGCTGCCGACGAACTGCCCATGGTCAAAGAAAAATTCTATAAGGGAAAAAGTTCGCCATCAAAAAATGGTATCGGGCTGTCGATTTGCGAGGAGATTGTCAACCTGATGGGCGGCAAGCTGGAGATAATGAGCCGGTTGAACCAGGGGACCGACGTGGTGATAGTTTTACCCCGAAGGGAGCAGCCGGATGCTTAATAAATGCAGAATTTTACTGGCATTATTACTCCTTCCGCTGTTGGGCGGGTGCGCCAATCCGGCATGGACTACCGCGGGAAAAATTCTACCGCCGGTATATGAGGTTTGTCCGTTAGAAGGAAAATGGTCAGTGATTGATGACCTTGGTTCGGAAGGATATTCGAGTGCGACCAACCTTTGCTCAGAGGCTGAGCCCTTTCAGTTTAGCCGGGAAATGGCGTTATTAGGCAGTAATGTCTGGGACCAGCCTACCTACAAGACTAAAAAGGTCAATGCAAGGGATTATTTGATGACCAGATATATCGTTCCGGAGGGCTATCTGGCGTCGATAAACCAAACAGTGGATATTGTTACTGTATTTGCCGACGCTAATTACCTGGGCGAATTTATGAAAATTGATGATGCTACCGTCATTTCTTTTGTACAAAATAAGGTGCTGCTGCTTCATAAAGTTGCTGAACGGGCCGATGACCCCTCGGCAGTAGCGAACTTATATGTTGCCAATGATAACCACTATAATAATACAGCCACTTCCGGTATTTTTATCGGACTTAAAATACCTTCAAATAATGAATATATCTATAAAACCGTTTGGATAGCAGCGGACGATAAAATACTACGTCCGGTTTTAAGCAGAAAAGATATCTTTTTCCCGCGCCGAAGCGGCTTCTGGGAATTGCAGGTAAAAAGTGGAATCAGCCAAGGGGAAGCTGAATTGTGGGCGCAAAATGTGGCCATAAAAGATGCCTTAGAGGAAAAAGTTTCTGCAAAAACAGCATCTTTAAGTACTCAAAGCATTGTTGTTGATTATATTGGCAACGATTATGTAACCATAGCGAGGAATAATGGCGGTACAGATAAACTGCAGGTATTACCGGTTGATCAGCTATCGTCTCCCATAGGAATCAAGGTTGCAGATTTGCTGGGAGATACGGGATCGACAGCTTATCGCAGCGCCAGGCAACAAGCGCTGCAAACCCTGCATAGTCAAGGAATTACCCTGATCGAAGAGGATGTCGGCGAGGATAATTTTGGACTGACACGTAGAAATGGTCATTGGCATCTGCAGGGGAGGATAAATTATCAACAGAATGATACTACCGAAACTATGGAATTTAATATCAATTGTATTCCGCCCGCTAGTTTAGTATTTTATGACACCTTATATCTCAGTTGGCAGAGTATAAGAGATCGGGTTCCTAATGCGGTGGATGCGTTTACTTCCCCCAACAAGGATATAGCTGTGATTAAAACCACCGGCAAATTGTATTTCTTTGGGATTAGCGGCGAACAATTAGACAGTGTCCCCCTGGGAGAAATAGATTTGAAAGAAGGAACCAGTGTTGTTATGGCTGAGTGGGCCACCGGGTTTTATGTGGATGATTGGGAGAAGACCTTTACAAACAATGGCGCCTGCATGGTTTGATGATTGATGAGAACAGGGGCCTTTTTGACACCGGTAAATATATTAGAGTGGAAGCGCACCCAAACGACCTTACCCCGGAGAACCTGAGACTCCTCCGGGAGACCGGGGAAACATGCTGAGAATAGGGATATAGACATTTGACAGCCGGCCCTATGACGAGTCGAAGGTGAAAGAATCGGTGCAAATGGCTCTTAACACCGGGTTTGACACTGTTGACGTGGACATGATCTTGCTCTGCCGGGGCAAAAACTAGACGACGTTGACATGGCCTTTGCGCTTGGCACTTAACAGGTTTCGGCCTACCCGCTAATTATTTTATCCTACATCGCGATGATAGCTCACGTCAAGCGGCTTGGCCTGAAAAAGCGGCATGGCGGCAGAAAAACATGAGCTACAAAATTATGCGCAAATTTGTAAACCATCCTTGTATCTTAACCGTCATAATTTAAAGAGCAAAATTATTTGTCCTTCTATGACTGTTAGTTTTTGGAAACCAGAGGAACCGTTAATTAAATATAAGGGGACAGCGGTGAGTTCAGTGAAGTTGAAAAGTTTTTATTTATCAGTGGCCTTGGCAGGTCTGGTTATTGGACTAATTTTATCCGTGCAGTTCCGTATGACCATGGATATACAGGACAATGAAACGATCAGGAGAACGCAGGAATTAGCTGACCAGGTGGCCCAGCTAAAAAAAGAACAAGAAGTTCTTCAGCCGCAATTAATAAGGATGCGTGAGCAACTTGAAAGTTTGTCCACCGGCCCGCTTTCATCTCAAATAAAAGAAGAATTGGAAATGGCCACAATGTTTTCCGGTTTGAGCGCGCTAACCGGCAGCGGCTTGGAAGTTTCCTTAAAAGATAGCGACGTCTCACAGGCCCGCAACGACAATCCCGACCTTTACGTTGTGCATGACGAAGATATATTAAGAGTAGTCAACGAACTCAAAGCGGCAGGGGCCGAGGCAGTGGCGATAAACGGACAACGCCTGGTAGCAAATACCGGGATCAGTTGCAGCGGTCCCGCCGTCCGAATCAACAAAAAAGCGCTTGTTCCTCCCTTTGTCATAACCGCCATTGGCAGCCCTGAAACCATGGAAGGCGCCTTGAAAATGAGGGGCGGGGTAGTTGAGTATCTGCAGTTTTACGGCATCCAGGTTTCAGTTAAAAAGTTGGAGAGGCTTACAATCCCTGCTTATTCCGGCAGCGTCAAAATGGATTACGTAACTGACAAGGAACCCGAACTTAGTGCCGCAGCTTAATATGGTTGGCCTATGGCTTATGTAAGAGAGGGGCTTAATGTGAACAGGTCTTTTTTTATTTCAATTAGTGTTGTAACAATCGTGCTGGGGGTGATCCTGGCCGTCCAGTTTCGCACCACCAGCGCCGGGGATGACGTTGTTCCCCGGAACAGAGAACAGGAATTAGCCTTGGAGAAAAAAAGTCTGGTGGAGGATTTGTATAAATTGCGGACTGAGATTGCTGACCTATCTGTCAAACTGGAGCAGGCCGGGATCGGACAAAGGGAGTCGGACGAAGCGCTGGGAAGAGAACTTGTCAAAATAAAACAATTTGCCGGCCTATACCAGGTGTCCGGACCAGGAGTGGAGTTGCTTGTGGAAAGGCGACCGGGGGAGCCCGGACTTGGCGCCGTTGACTTTCTCGACGTCACTGACGCGCAGCTTTTAAAATTGGTTAACGAATTATTCAGCGCGGGCTCGGAAGCGATAGCTATAAATGGCCAACGTATCACGGCTATTAGCGAAGTACGCCTGGCCGGCAACCACGTCAACGTCAACGGGACCCCTCTGTCGCCTCCTTACCGTATTATCGCCATTGGCGACGCCTCCGTCCTCAAGAACAGGTTGGAATTAAAAGACGGCCTTGTCGAATATTTGAGCGAGTACGACGTATTGACGCAAATACAGGAAAAAGAAGAAGTTACGATACCGGCCTTTACAGGCGAATTATACTTCGATTACGGAAGACCCGTAAAAGAAAGTTAAGAAAATCCCCGGAATCTTATATTAGTTTTTTTAATTTAGCTAGATAAAAAATATATGTGGGCAGCACCAATTATAATGCTATTATTGACTTTTTTATTGACGAAGGGTGTCTACCGTGATAGACTAAATATGTCTATTGGAATAGACAGTACTCGGAGGAGGTGCTGAATACATGGAGCAATATAAATTATTTGATGCGGAGTTTAAATTTATGTGTATTGTGTGGGAGACAGAGCCTTTGACGACCCGAAGGCTCACCGAACTTTGCCGGGAAAGGTTGGGTTGGAAAAGAACCACAACATACACCGTACTGCGCAAACTTAGCGACCGGGGCATACTTCAAAATGAGCATTCCACCGTTTCTTCCATTGTTAAGCGTGAGCAGGTTCAGAAATATGAAAGCGAAGTTATCGTTGAAAAAGCATTTGACGGCTCACTGCCCAAATTTATAGCGGCATTTCTTAATGATAAAACCCTGTCGGACGATGAAGCCGAGGAAATGAAACTGCTGATTGATCGTCACCGGAGGGCTAAAAAATGAGCTATTTTGAAGCTGCTTTTATCTCTATCCTTAACATGAGCATTACGGCCAGCTATGTAGCTATTGCTATTATTATCGCCCGTTTGATGCTGAAAAAAGCGCCCAAGGTTTTTTCCTATGTCCTCTGGAGTGTTATGCTCTTTCGGCTTATTTGCCCGTTTAGCTTTTCCTCCGCATTTAGCTTGCTGGGACTGATCCGGCCTGCGCAGATTGATTCGTCCCCGATCCAGTACATACCGCACGGCATGATGGCTGCGCCTGCAGTGGATACGGGTGTTGACAAGCTAAACGCAGCTTTTATTGCCTCGCTGCCGGCTGCTACGCCCCTGGCAAGCGTAAACCCTGTGCAAGTTCTGATTACTCTTGGCTCACTGATTTGGCTTACAGGCGTTGCCGCTTTACTTACTTACGCAGTGGTCTCCTACCTGCGTTTGAAAAAGCAAATCAGCATGGCCACCCTTGTGTGTGATAACGTCTATGAAACCGACCTGTTCCAAAGTCCCTTTGTCTGCGGAATTGTGAAGCCCAAAATTTATCTGCCGCTAAACCTCACCGGACTAGAACGGGAGTATGTCCTGTGCCATGAGCAGACACATATCGAGCGGTTGGATTATCTAATCAAGCCGGTTGCTTTTCTCGCCCTTGCGCTGCACTGGTTTAATCCGATCATGTGGCTGTGCTATGTCCTGATGACCAAGGATATGGAGATGTCTTGCGACGAGCGTGTTATTGGGAGGACAGGCAGCGGTGAGACTGCCGGTTACAGCAGCTCCCTGCTGGCCATGGCAATGCATAAAAAAACGCCCGGCCCGAGCCCGTTAGCTTTTGGAGAAAGCAATGTGAAGGCACGGATAAACAACATCCTGAATTATAAAAAACCTGCGTTTTGGGTCATTATCGCTTGCATTATTGCGGTAGCCGGCCTGGTGATCGCGCTGGTTTCGAATCCGGCAAAAGGCTATAGTATTTATGAGCACCCGGAATCCTATTTGGGTCAGCACAGTCTGAGAGTGCCGGCCAAGGTGCACATAACGGATCACCTTAGCGGCAGGGAATATACTTTGACCGATGCTAATCAAATCGCCCAGGTGACGGCAATTGTGGAGGATATGCGCATTGCTCGAAAGGGGATCAGCAAAGCTCGCGGTGGCAGCACCGGCAGCCGCTATTCGATTGCTTATTATGACGATCTAGACGATAGCATTTCAGAGTATCGCTACACCGTTCATGTTGATCCAGTGTGGACTGATAATAACGTAAAACCCAGCTACCGGTTTGAACTGATTAACCAGCAGGATATCCTTAAACGACTTAAAGCGGTACTTGCCGATCATACCGGCACTGCGTATAACGTTGATTCCCTAATGAAAAACAAAACCCAATACATCGGAAACAATTCCAAGGTTGTGGCACTGATCGACGCCCTGCCCCTGCCGCAGGGGGTGACCCGCGGTACGGTTGAATTGAACACAGCAGAGGTCCCCTACGGTGTAACGGTTTATTACCATCTGGAGGATGATACAGCCCGGATTGGCGAAGAACAGTTTTTAAGGAACTCGCTGCTGCTTTTTGCCCTGATTGACAATGCTGACGAGGTGAAACACATCGGTCATTGGAATAACCGGTCGCTTTCCTCGACTCCCTTTAGGTTCACCTATACTCGTGCCGATGCCGAGAGGATTGTCGGTGGTGATGTGCGGCAGTTTGCTGAGCATCAGGAAAGCCTTGCCGAACTGATTGATTTAATTCAAATGCTAGTCTAATTATTGACTAATGTATTTGTTAGACCCAATGAATAAACCTTATCTTAACGGGCCGGGCACACGGCGATTAAAATAATTTTAATCGTGTAACGGCATTAAAAGTACATAATGTTTGAAAACAAAACACAGGTTTACCAGCGCTTTCGTTAATGGGCTTACCTATTTAAAGAGCTGCCAAAATTGCTTTATCAAACGATATTCCTTGGACAGCCTTGCAAGAAGCATTCGATGTTATGAGCAATCTCTTGCAACAAGGTTTTGCGGGCCTCCTGGCTGGCCCAGGCGATATGTGGTGTAATGAAAAGACGGTCTTGGCACTTAATCCTCAGCAGGGGATTTTCCCTGTCAACCGGTTCCGCTGCCAGTACATCCAGCGCTGCGCCCCCGATAACCTCTTCATCTAAGATTCTGGCCAGATCACCTTCATTGACGATGCCTCCCCTTCCCAGGTTAAGCAGGATAGCATGGGGTTTCATCAGTTGCAGATGCTCGTAATTCAGCAGGTTTAAGGTCCGCTCGTTTAACGGCGCATGGATGGACACAATATCAGCCCTTTGCAATAAATCTGCCAGCCCAACACGGTCAAAGCCGGGGTAGTCGTTCTTTCCGGAAGTCGAATAATAAATGACCTGACAGCCAAAGGCCTGGGCCACACCGGCCACTGCCTTGCCAATCATCCCCAGACCGATTATGCCCCAGATCCTTCCACGCAGTTCATGGAAGGGCCGATCCAGGTGGGTGAAAATTTTGCTTTCTGCGTAATGCCCCGATTTCACATAAGCATCATAATAAGGAAGGGATTCTAACAGGTAAAATAGCAGGGCAAATGTATGCTGAACCACGCTGTTGGTAGAGTAACCTGCCACATTGGTCACCGTGATATTTTTTTCCAACGTGTATTCGAGGTCAATATTATTCGTCCCTGTTGCGGCCACACAAATGAGCTTAACTAGTGGAGACTGTTTCAGGTTGGACCGCCCGAGGACAACTTTGTTCGTAACAATGATTTCGCAGTCTTTAATTCTCTCAACCACATTTTCAGGAGGAGTCATGTCATAAACGAAGACTTCCCCAAACTTTTCTAAAACACTCAAATCGATATCATCACCCAGAGTACTGGCATCAAGTACACATATTTTAGGCACCATGGTTTTCCTCTTTCTTCATGAATCTTAAAGTGACTTTTAATATGCTTGTTACTTAAATATTGTACCATAATATGTAATCCGGGACAATTCATGTGTAAAGCTCAGAATATAGTTATGGTTTTAACTGCGCAGCGACCAGCATTTATACTGGCACCGTTCGAATCGTTCAAAATTTATATTGGGATCCTATTGAGCAGGTCCTGGTGGAAATTATGGTGTTCCTATTTATACAACTGTTGTTATAGAATAAACTAAGGATTATCTTGTTAAATTAACGGTTAGATGGTTGCCAATATGATTATCCTTAGTGACTGATGTATGGCTCTTATTCCCGGGTTTAAAAACAGATATTGTAATCATAGTCAGCATAATTATAATCTGCAAGGATATATATACAAGAACAATTCGTCCGTCATTAATTCCGCTATTGAAGCCGGAGGTGTTTATCTTATCAATTGTTGAAAAGATTTGACCAATTGTTCCGACACCAATACACGGTATAAGTAAAATTGTAAATATCCATTTTAAGATTACCCATCTGTACTTAAAAAACCCCCAATGGGTAAAAAATCCGTAAATTAATCCCTGGAGTATCGTAAAAATGGCTATAGGTAGGATGATTATTTTATATAATTCCGGTATTAAAGGGACAGTTCTTAAAAAATCAGTAACGCTAAGATTGAAAAAACATATCGCACCTAGAACATCTATACATACTGTTGCTCCAAACCATATTCCGGCAGAAATAATATGCAGAGTACGCAACCATTTCATTGTTTTCCGTGTCACTGAAAAACCTCCCCTAATAACATTATTGTTCTTTGAACGAACACTCGATATTATGGATTAGGAATTAATCTAGCATCTACTAACTTTATTCAACATCGCGGAGCATTTTCTCCATGGCATTAATGCGTTCCTTAATCTCAGATATATCGTTAACTGTTTTATGCTGATTTTCAGCTATTTTCCGATGTATCGAAATTGCTTCTTCAGCTAGTTTATGGTAAGCCTCATCCCGGGTTAGTTCAGCCATACTCGCGACCTTAGCCCGTGAGGTCTTTAATACTTGCGATATTACAACTACAGCCACAATAGTAATTAAAGTTAGAATAAATAGTACAAATCCCATTCCGCCGATTCCGAAAATTAAATCTTCATTCATTTATTATCCTCCTTTTCATCGGCAGCGTCCGAAATGGTACTGCCCGGCTTTTTTTTAGTAAGCGTTTTTACCGCTTCTGCAATACTGTCAGGATTCAAATGAAGTGCAAAAGGTGTTACCTTATAAAAATTCATTGCTTTGCCATCTGTTGAGACTTCTATTTTGCAGCTCACTAATCCAGCCCTTTCCAAGCGTTTTAGATGCATATACAGCAAAGGCCGGCTGATCATTATCTCACGGGCCAATTGGCTCACGTGGATACTCCTCCCACTCAATAAAGCAATAATTTTTAACCTGTATGGGTTGGATAGTGCCTCCAGCATTTTGATTAAGTGATTTCCGGAAGGCAACCCTGGCTGTAAATCTTTTTCTTCATGTATTTTTTATTCCTCCCATCTATTGTTATTAGGTTTCCTCTATAGAGTAGTTTCATGAATTAATAATATACTTACGCATGTAAAAATAATATTACATGTGTAAGTATATGTCAAGGGGAGAGGTTCTTAAAGGGGACAATCGAAAGTTTACACACAAAGGGCTTAATTATCGTTTCTATTTCTGGTGAAAATTTATTGACAATGTATGACGAATACGTTAGTCTAGTACTGACTAATTCATTCGTCATTTTTTAAGAGGTAATTTTGTATGAAAAAGGACCTGCCAAAGATTACAGATGGGAACTAAAGGTGCTGGAAGTATTGTGGGAAAAAGCGCCGGCGGCGGCAGGTGAGGTTGTTGCCGCATAAATCATAATCAAAGGCGACGAAAAAACCAAAACAGAATTGTGTGATACGGAATGTGGATCCGCTGGTGAAGACCGGTACACCGTTACATTGAGGAGGGTCTGGAACATAAAAATAAACGGCAATCAGCCGGTTAGTTATTGGATATACACAGTCACTGGGGATCACGTTGAATTGCTCGAAGAACATGACGAGGATAACCTGATTAAGGCAATTAAATGAGCTTCTTTTTTGAAAGTGGGATGATTATGGCACACAAAAAGGCGCCAATACTTGTTTCTATGATTGCTGTTACCCTTGCGGGACTTATCGCCCTCGTAGGTTGTACTGGACCTGTGAGCAGCAATAAATCTACGCCTCAGGCTGTGATCAACCCCGATTCTGCCCTACCAGTACTCATCTGGCCGGGTGAGAAACCGCAACTGCCCGAATTCACTGCCTGGGAGTATACTGTGCAGAATATGCCGCCGCTAGAAATAGAGGAATTGTTGGCACGCATATGGGAAGGCCGGGAATATGAGTCTTACGACCACGGGGAGAGTGGGATGCATTACCGTCTTCCCCTCTACCAGAGCAAGTACGGCAGGTTTCGTGAGGAATTGGACACTTTCAGCAACGGTTTTTCCTACCGCTGGGAAATTAACGAGAACTATCCTAAACGAAAAGTGATGAATATATCCCCAGAACAGGCATTTGAACAAGCCGGCGCCTACGCGCGCGAGTTCCTCGGGGATGACCGGTACTTGGAGTATCCCGTGCCCTTTGCGTTAACATTGGATGAAGATGGCACGCAGATCAACCACTTTTATGAATTCAACTGGGAGCACCGGGTTGGTTCCATCCCCGTGCACGGGGATGGGCTGTCCCTGCGCGTCATCCCGGAGGGCATCCCCCAGCTCCGGCTAAGCTGGAGCACCTTTGCGCCGCTGGACACCAAGCCACGATATCAGCCACTGACTTTTGATGAGGCACTGTTTTCACTCAACTATGTGCGCAGTTATATTAACCCACAGAAATGCAGCGAACATAGCACAGACGATTTCCTTGTTTCAGCGCAGGTGGTATACAGCAACGCATTCTCAGAAGACCCAGCTGTTTATCGGCCGGTATGGGAGTTTACTCTGTCACGTGAAAATAAAAAGTCTCACAAGTTCCCAATACTGGTGGACTGCCTGACGGGTAAGGTATCAAGCAGCCACGATGGTATCGTGGAGTCTTATCTTAAAGATCTTCAATAGGAAGCAATGACATTGAAAGATACACTAGCCATTTTGGCTAACCCGGGGTGTGGGAAGCCGGCATTTGGCGCAGGAACTGTAATGTCGGTCACTTCTTTCCTTACAATGATACTATTTATTTTTATTCAAATATCTAATGGCAATCCAGATGCAGGAATGAAATTTATACAGTTTTATTTCCCTGTAATAGTCTTTATTGGAGTTACAACGATAGGTATTTTATCAACGATTAAACTAGCTAAAGCAGATTAAATGTGTGGCATAGGCGCTGCAAAACGCCGGCTATGACTTGAAGTTGTTAACCAAAAAGTCTAGGCTAAATTGTAGGGTGGTGTTGGAATTTATGAAGAAAATTGTTTTAACAATAGCAGCATTGTTGATATTTACTGCAGCGGTTTATGCAGGAGATATTCCTGAAGGTTTAATAGCTAATGACAGCGCTAAAATTTTTACTGCAACTGTTATTGATGTAAATAGCGAAGCTGTTACACTAAAGGTAATTCGTAAAATAAAAGGAGAGGTCACGGAGGATGAAATATTAAGCCTGCCGTATTTTGAATTCAACTGGAATACCAAGGTTAATACAAATGACAGTTGCGTAATTGCTGCAATAGATGGCAAACCCTATTATAGATTCAAGACAACATCAACAGATCCTAAAGCTTTAAAGCTTATAAACCATAGTCTCGGTATGGACGAACGCTTTGAACAATACATCAATGATGGCACTTATGAAAGAGCTGAGTACAAAAGGCTTGAGAATGCAAATGCTGTCAGCGCTGATGCTGCCAATGAACTAACAACAAATCTAAAAACTAATCATACCCAATATATAGTTTGTGGTATTGCGGGGACGACAATCATTGTGCTACTTATTTTATTTAATCTTAAAAACATAAGAAGTAAAAAATGCTAATCCCTGCGATCTTTCTGAGGTGTCAAAAAAAAGGGTGTCGGGGTACGTATGAAGACGCGTTTTACATTCCTAGCCGGCGACGCCCTTCAGAAAAGAATAAGAGCAGGTTTGAATTAATGAAAGCAAAGGAAATGAGCTCTGTTGCAAATCCAAAAAGGATCACAATATTTCGTTGCTCCCCGGGACAGCTCCCGGTTGCGCTACTATGGAGGAGAAAAGTGAAAAGGTATTTGGTACAAGCTTTGTTTGCGTATGTATTTATGATGTCACTATTATTAAC
>JAQVGZ010000146.1 GCA_028696455.1 Desulfotomaculaceae bacterium
GATGCAGGTGACAGCCCGGTAGAAAACTTCGAGGTGGTTAAGCAGATTGAATTGTTCCGCAGTGCCGAGACCAAGGAATAGGCCATACGTCTGGCTGACCAGGGTGATTACGAGGCCGGCAAAAAGGTCTTGGAAAGCAGGCTCCAGAGTATCAACCATTGGGCAGCTGAAACCGGTGATAGCGAGTTGGCTGATGAAGTGTGTGAGCTTAATCATAATATGGATTTTATGTCAGATATTCTTTTTGACAAGGAAGCGCGCAAGCAAATGAGCTTCAATGTCTACACCCAAAAGCGCGGAAGAAGGCGGAAGCAATAGAACCTTAACCGGAAAAGAGCCTGTTGTAAAAAGCAGGCTCTAATTCAAAACCAGTTCAATGAGCGATGGAGCCGAAATCTATAATTCGACAAGCCGGTTACTTGGTTTAAGTCATTTTTTCGGCCTGCGCTTTGATCATTTTTAGTATTGCCACTCGTATCCACCCACTGTACGGCCGGATAATCCACCAATAGATCCGGAATGCCGATTTTGCTTTTTGGCCAAGGCAAAGATTTCTGGTTTCCGTTGATAAGGAGGCTGTTCCGTCTTCGCCTTCTTCGATGTATAGATTCCAGGCGACTTTCACATTATCGGTCTGATTGAAATTGACAAAATCATTCATGCCGGTGAAATGAATCTCGGTCGGCTTAATCTTCCAAAACTGGCCTCCCAATCCCAATACAACCTCTTTGTTTTCAATTTCTTCCAGCAGAATCATACCCCCGGACGTTGTCATTTTCTCTAGAGAGAATTTGAGCGGTTCCGGATTGTCTGGATTGTTATCTGAACTCCTGCTGAATAAGCCCCGCAGGAATAAAAAGAATTTGACGATGCTGGAATCGCCCATGTCGAAACGGTGAATCGCTTCAAAGATCTTCTCCGGCGAAGCCTTAACCGTAATTTTGTGCCTTTCATCGGAGTCATAGACCGGCATATAAGCATAAAGTCTTTTGTTCTGGGATGTTCCGCTTAAATCGGCACTCCGGAACAACCAATGAAAAAACAGGTGCATCAGGAAACCTGCGATAATAAATATCCCAATTATCCCGATAATCTTCATCCGTATCCTTCCTCCTTCCGGATCCCCATAGTTGAACCTTTTTTCTACCGATTACGCTCTACTCTTTTCTGATATTCAGGTAGGTAAAACTGCGTTGAGCTTCTTTGATCACCATTATCTCCGGGTTGACTACCATCCGGATACTGGTCAGTTCCCTGTCGGAAAAAGCCGCCGCATATCGTCCAATTCGTAATAGAGCTTTTCGATTTCGCTAAAAACCGCATCATCCGGAAGCTTTTCTACTAATTATCTCAAGTTTCGCAGTTGAATGTTCAACAAAAAGCATGATAAAATACAAATCTTTGCTAGTAAAAAATAGAAAAACACCCAACCTTCTGGCATAATGGAGTTAGCCACAACAACCATTATCAAAGAAAGGGAAGGTGTTTTGCTTGATATCCATTTTATCAGAATTACAAGAAAAAATCCAAACCCAATCCACGATTGCTTGCTTCATAAAGCGGTTTAATATTGTACGGTTGTTAATAGAGTGCGGTTTTACAAAAATAAAGGGTTTTACTATAGCTAGCATCATTGAATTTCTCTTTGCTCTGGTTTTCACCCACAAAAAACTTAATCAAACCATGAACACGGCCAATAATGATATCCCATTTGCTAAGGATACTGTATATCGCAAACTGGGTGCAGAGATCATAAACAACCATTTGAGCCCCCTCACCAGTGAGAACCGCATCCACGCTATTGTTTTCGACGATAGCCCATACTACCGGGATCGTAGCAAAAAAGTTGAGCTTCTTGCTCTTATCAAGGATCATGTTACCGGAAGATATTTCAAAGGTTTTCGCAAGTTTACAGCAGGTTGGACAGATGGTGCAACATTCATTCCGCTAGCAACTACCTTGCTAAGCGCTGAGGTTAAAGGGCTGCCGTTGTTCAATTCGCTGCAACCCGTTTTCCCTCAAATGAGATCCGGCGTTTGATATCCTTCATAAAATCTCTAAACTGCACTAAATCAAGCGACTGGGCGCCATCACACAGAGCCCTGGCAGGATCATTATGGGTTTCGATCATTAAACCGTCCGCTCCTACCGCTACCGCAGCCCGCGCCAGCGGCGCCACCAGGCCCCGAAGACCGGCCGCATGACTGGGGTCGACAATAACAGGGAGATGAGATTTCTGTTTGAGCAGCGGAATTACCGATAAATCCAGGGTGTTCCGGGTAGCAGTCTCAAAGGTGCGAATACCTCTCTCGCACAGAATGACCTGACTATTTCCTGCGGACATAATATACTCAGCGCTCATCAGCAGCTCTTCCAGTGTGTTGGCAAGCCCCCTTTTAAGCAGAACCGGTTTGTTAAACCGTCCCACCTCTTTAAGCAAATCAAAATTCTGCATATTTCTGGCGCCAACCTGGATCACATCGATATCCTCAAATAAAGGCAGCTGGGTCTGATTCATTATCTCAGTAACAACCGGCAGGCCCGTCTCTTTTTTAGCTGTGAGCAAAAGACGCAGTCCCTCTTCATGCAGGCCCATGAAGGCATAAGGTGAAGTCCTTGGTTTAAAAGCGCCGCCCCTCAGCATAGTTGCCCCGCTTGCTTTCACTGACTTTGCAACCTCTATAATCTGTTCTTCACTTTCTACCGAGCATGGTCCCGCAATAACTTGAAACAGGCCCTCGCCAATGGTTACTCCCCCTGCATTAACCATAGTATCCTCCGGATGTACGGTCCGGTTTACTGCTTTATATGGTTCAGTCACGCGTTTGCCATATTCTACAATATCGCTATTTTGAACAACCAAATCCAAATCTATGGCCGCCGTGTTGCCAATCAAACAGACCACATTATGTTCCGTTCCGGTACTGAGAAAAGTTTTAAAGCCGCGCGACTCGATCATCTGTTGAAACTGCTCGATTTTTTCCAGAGGAACTCCCGGTTTCAATACAAATATCACCTTTCCGCTGCCTCCTCATTTATAAAGCTATTTTCATTCCAGACTTCTGACCGTTTGAATGAGCTGTCTGATCTTGAGCTCATCCTTTATGCCTTCAGTTTCCACCCCACTGCTGATATCAACAGCATAAGGATTACATTTTTCGATAGCCCGGGCTATGTTGCTGTTTGCCAACCCGCCGGCCAGAAAAAATGGTTTCTGGAGAGTTGGAATCTTCGCATAGTCAAAGGTCTTCCCACTGCCGCCATATTGTCCTTCTTGATAGGTATCCAGCAAAAGCAAATCACAGGATAACTTTTCAGCCGCCAGCACCTGTGCCGCGCTCTGCACCCGGACTGCTTTAATTACCGGACAATGTACCCGCTCCTTGAGTTCCCTCATATATGCTTCA
>JAQVGZ010000147.1 GCA_028696455.1 Desulfotomaculaceae bacterium
AGGATATTATTTTAAACGAAGTGACAACCTTGCCAGCAGAGCCTTTACCCCTGCTGCAAGCGTTAGGGCGTGTTGTTTCCCGGGATATTACAGCGGAGCATGACCTGCCCACGTTCGCGCAGGCGGCAATGGACGGCTACGCTGTGACTGAGGGAAGCGGCGGGCTTTACCGGGTCATAGAGCGCTTACGGCCGGGAGAAATGCCCACTGCTTCACTAATCTCCGGGCAGGCTGCTGGGGTGGTCACTGGCGGTCCGCTGCCTAATGGGGTGGTGGCAGTGATACCGCAAGAGGAAGTTGAGCTAAGGGGAGAATATATTAAAAGTGATAAGGCCTTTATACCGGGTAGCAATATTAAACCTACTGGAGAAAATTTCCGAAAGGGTGATCTGCTGGTGCAGCAAGGCACCTGCCTTAGCCCCGGTATGGCCAGCGTTCTGGCAGCCTATGGAATAAGTGAAGTGACCGTGTACAGAAAGCCGCGCGTTGCCATCTTAAGCCTGGGGCCGGACATTGTGTCCTACCTGGAAACACCGTCGCCGGGACAAATCAGGGATAGCAACGGCATGCATCTGGCGGCGCTGGTAATGCAGGCGCAGGGGCAGGTAATTGGTGTTGAAGTTGCCGGTGCGGACAGTGCCGCGCAGATCGGAAAACGCTTTCAAGAGTTGCTCTATCGCTCCGACATCTTGATTACTATCGGCGGGGCGGCACGCGGTGTTAGTGACCAGGCTCTTTCCTTGCTCAAGCAAAGCAAGGCAGACTTATTGTTCTGGGGGATTAAAATTAAACCCGGCAGCCACAGTGGTGCGGCCGCCTTTGGGGAAAAGCTGGTTATATCGCTTTCCGGAAACCCGGCAGCCTGTGCGATTGGTTACCATTTATTAATTGCTCCGGTTTTGCGCGCGATGCAAAATTTAAAGCCTTACCATGCCCAACTCTCTGCTACAAGTACCAACGTTTTTCCGAAAAAAGGCGGCCCCCGGCGTTTTTTACTGGCATCTGCAGCATGTGATCAGGCAGGGTGGAGTGTAATAATACTACCGGGACAAAAATCAAGCATGACTCAGGCTTTTCTCAGGGACTGCAATGCTTTAATTGATCTTCCAGCGGGACATCCACCCGTAGAAAAAGGTGCAGAAGTGTCCGTTATCCTCCTGGGGCCGGCTGCATATAGTGGGGAACAATAGAGGGGGTGCTGCCCCGTGTTTATTGGTTTCTTTTATGAACTTAGAAAGGCGGGCGTACCGGTATCTCTGACCGAGTGGCTGACCTTGATGGAAGCCCTGGGCAAGGGGCTGGCGTTTTCCAGTCTGAGCGGATTTTACCATGTTGCCCGGGCAATTCTGGTAAAGAGTGAAACCCAATTTGATCATTACGACCTTGCTTTCCAAAATTACTTTAACGGCATTGAAACGCCGGTTGATTTAATTAATGAAGCTTTAGAATGGTTGAAGAATGGGTTGCCGCCCCAGATGATAGCTACCGAAGAGGAAATGCTATACCAGGACGTAGATCTAAAAAAAATACAGCTGGAGCTTGAAGAAAAGAAAGAGGAGCAGGATCTGGAGCGCCGCGAGGTTGCCAATGCGGTGGCCAAAGATGGCGGTATGCACTTTGGACGCGGCGGCTTTAACCCGAAAGGTGAGCGCGTTGGCGGCATGCCGGGCAATTTCTCAGCAGTTCAGGTGGCAGCCCGGCGGCACTACCGGGGATACCGCAGCGATATCATCCTTGGGGTAAGGAAGTTTGAAGCTGCTTTTCGTATATTACGCCAGCTGTCCAATCGTCATGAGGGCGTGAAGGATGAATTGAATATAAATGGTACTATTGACGCTACCTGCCGGAATGCCGGAAGGTTGAAGCTTGTTTGGGACCGCCCGCGCAAAAATAATTTGAAAGTAGTTCTGGTGATGGATTCCGGTGGCTCAATGGATATGCATATTAACCTTTGCAGCCAGCTATTTAGTGCGGTCAAACGCTCCGGTCACTTAAAAGAGTTAAAAATTTATTACTTCCATAATTGTATCTATGATTATATTTATGTAAAGCCAGCCTGTATAGTGGAAAATGCCATCACAACGTATGATTTTTTACATAGCCTTGATCCTACTTACCGGCTGATCATTGTCGGTGACGCGAGTATGGCCGAGAGTGAATTAACCGTGGTAAACGGGGCGATTGACTGGGACAATATGAATAAAGAGCCGGGATTGGTCTGGTTGGAGCGTTTGGTCAGGCATTTCAGGCACGCTGTTTGGCTCAACCCGATACCAGTGAAAGGATGGAATGAACAATTGAACTACCGTGCCCGTACTATTAACATGGTTCGCAAATTATTTCCTATGTTTGAGTTGACGGTAAGTGGTCTGGAGCAGGCGGTAAAACGGCTTAAAGCAACTAATTAGTCATGATGAGCATAATAAGATTTCTTTTTCTAACCTCTGTCAATAACAGGTAGATTATTTTTCTAGCAGAAATTTTGCTAAACATGTAGATAGTATAAAAATAACATGTTATAATAATCTTGATTACAGAAAATAATAATTCTCCGAGCTTGTATAACCTAAGCTTCAGGTATGGTTGACAGGCCGTTAGGGTACATTGGAAAACCATTGTGCCTCCCATTGTGGAAAGGAGAGAATAGCTTTTTGACGAGAAGCTTTATCCTTTTGCATAATTGGGTAAAGCTTTTTTATATTAAGACGGCAGACCAAACGATAATCTTTTATGCAGGTTAGAGCCGTTAATAGCGTTACACTCCTTACAACCCCGGTTTCCCACAGACCGGGCAATTTTTTTATTCAACATATTGCTCTGTCCTGTACTAATTAACGCAAGGCAATTGTCGTCCGGATTCGCTGTAACAATAGATCTAGCGCCAGGTAATTACCGGTTTTTTTCTCAATGGGATGCGGTGATATTGATACTGGGGATAACCCACCAATATTGCGCCAAAGCACTGGTGGCCTGCAGGCAGACCTAGCGCTTTCGTCATTGGTGCATAGCAGTTTGCGGCGGCATTGAAAAAGCCCGCCTGGCAGGTGCCCAGGCCAGCTGAAAACGCGGCAAGTTCTAGATAATTCAGGGCAATGGTGCAGGAGGTTTGGACACCGGCAAGATCTTCCCGGGCATGGGCTACGATAATGTGTGGCGCCCCGTAACAGATTCGATCTACTCCCTTATCCCAATCGGCAACCAACAGCTTCATATGCATGCTTTCTGCCATTTCAGGTTCTTCCTTTATTACCTGCCGCATCCAGTCGATTACCAGACCGGCCAGGAAGCTTATCTCAACGGTTTCTTCAATGACCAGCCAGTTTACCGATTGCAAATTACCTGCAGTTGGAGCAAAGCTTGCTGTATTGATAATACCGGACAAAG
>JAQVGZ010000056.1 GCA_028696455.1 Desulfotomaculaceae bacterium
CACGGCATAGACGTGGGTAGAGTCGACGGCGTGGACGAAATGCAGTGTATGGTCATGACCGGAGTCCATCGCTTCCCAAGGGCATTAAGCCCTTTCAGTCCCCTTGTTATCGGGTTTGGCAATGTAACCTATTCAACCAGATTAAGCGTGAGCACGACCTGGCTTACTTTCAGTCCCCTTGTTATCGGGTTTGGCAATGTAACATACCTTCTGGTCCATACAAAACGATTTTTTGAGCTCCCTTTCAGTCCCCTTGTTATCGGGTTTGGCAATGTAACAAGAAGAGAAGGAAAGTGATGGGGTAGGCGCGCTAGGCTTTCAGTCCCCTTGTTATCGGGTTTGGCAATGTAACACGTTGGGGTAGCGACGGCAATGGTGGCGATCATGGTACTTTCAGTCCCCTTGTTATCGGGTTTGGCAATGTAACAAGGATTTCAGAACCGCCAATATATCACATCTACCTGCTTTCAGTCCCCTTGTTATCGGGTTTGGCAATGTAACGCTGGCGGTATTGTGACTCGTCAAACCATTGCGATGGTCTTTCAGTCCCCTTGTTATCGGGTTTGGCAATGTAACGGGCCAATCTCCCGGGCGCCCTTAATTGGGCGAAGGCTTTCAGTCCCCTTGTTATCGGGTTTGGCAATGTAACCGACCGCGAGTAATGAGGTTAAACCCTTGATATCATTGGTTTTTTGTAACATCAAATAAAACATGGAAGGCTATTATTTTCGAAAAACCTTTTTCTGCGTTAAAACCCCCTCCTTTTGCGAAAACGAATCATTCAAATTTTGTTTTCCAGCTCGGTTATAAAAAATCCTCTATTTATTTTACCCCCGGTACTCCAAAATATTGGGCACTCAAGTCGTATCCATTAATCCAACCTCACTGCTATACGGCGCATCAACAATGTTAGGCTGTCCACGCCCGCTACTCCTGGCAAGCCCTTTCATTCTGAGCATATTATAGCGCCGCCATGACAGTGGAACTAATAGTTGACTGGCTTCCAGGGGTTCGTTTTCCAACATTAAAGTGTTGTACTCGCTTTCAAGGCAGGCCGGCAGAACTTCCATGCCGTCAAAAGCCCGGTAAAACAATTCTTTCAGGCTTTCTTTCGCATCAAAGGCACGCATAGTATTCAAACAACTGGCTTCAAATTCGGTATAGGCTTCTTGAAATTCGTTATTCCAGCGCTCTTCGATCCCTCCTCGGTAAACTTCATCCAACCAACTCGAAATTTCCTCTTCATTAATTATGTTTCCATTATTCCTCTTGAGGATTTCCAGAGATTTTAGCACCAACTCATCCTGGTAAACCTGCTGGCCGTCACTTGGTTCTGTGAATACATTGACAGGAGCCCACTTTTTCAACCGGCGGCGGTTGATCCGGCCAAAACGTTGGATCAATGCCTCCAGCGGGGCAGGGTCCGTATAGATCACGTCCAAATCAATATCGAGGCTCACTTCCACTACCTGGGTGGACACTAGCACAATTGGCTTGCGCACGCTGGATCGTGAACCGCTGCTGTCCTGGATAAGCTTTTCTTTGGATAAACGGTCCCGCCCGTTAAACCTGCCGTGCAGCAATAAAACCTTGACATGGTCTCCCAGGATGCCGGATAGTTTAAGGTAAGCTCGCTGGGCTCTTTTGATGGTATTGCAGCAAACCAGGACACTCAGGTTGTTCCCGGCCTCACCGGCAATTCGCTCAGGCCAGCCACCTTCCAGCAAATCTCCTTCCTGTACCAGCAAACGATGACGTTGAAAATTACTAAACACTTCCGAAGTGGCCTGAATGACCAGGTCCGTGCCTAATGAATCGGCGAGCCTGGATTGCAGTAAGCCAGGCAATGTAGCAGACATAACCAAAAAGCGGGTCCCAAAATTTTTTCTCAGATATTTTATTGTTCCTAAGATTGTTGCCAGCCGATTCGCATCGTAAGCGTGGATTTCATCGAAAATAAAAGACCCGCCAAGAAAATCAGTAAGCAGCGCTTCATACCCTTTCAGCCGGTAAAAACCTTTGAGCATTTGATAGGGACTTAATACCCGCACTGGGTAATGGTGCAGACGTGATAATTGCCTGGCCCACCTGGCCAGCTTCATCGCCTGCTTCCGGCTGTAATCCTCCTCCAAATAACTCCTGTAAAGCGCTAAAACGCTGCGGCTGTGCTCCAGACCGACCATACCGGGAAAGCTCATTTGATTTAACCGGCCATACATCGCGTTCATACTTGCCTGATAGGGCAAAGCATAGAACAACCGGGAAAATGGTCTTTCGCTGCTGTCCTGATTAACCGCCCACAAAAGTGCCGCCTCGGTTTTCCCGCTCCCGGTAGGCGCGATCATTATGGCAGAACCACTTGTATGTAAACAGGCAATTTGGTGAGAATACATTTTTTCCTGCGAAAATTTCCATTGTCTCAATAATTCATCAGAGTTACGCAACCGGTATTTTGATAATAGTCTTACATGGGCTGAAGCAGTGTGGTCACAGGAAATAATGTGGCCTCGTATTGCCAGCGTGCCGACTGTCAGTGCTATCCTTCCCGGACGGCCTGTCTCACGTAACCAGCGCCGGAGATTCCTTAAGGTTTCGTGGATAGTCACCGCCCCGCTATTTGCAAATCTTCTCACTGCTTGGTCGCGGGCAGCCAAATCCACCATTATCACTCCGGCAGGGGCAAGGCCCAGTGCCTCAATCCAAGCCGGCACACATTCAGCCACCCACTGCCAAAGGCCTGCCAGCAGCTTCTCATCTACCCCGTCTATTAAATCCCCCAGCGCATTTTCGGAACAATCATCCCCGCCCTCCATATATAGACGGGTAATTTCATCCGGCTCTTTATGGTGATAGACAATAGCCGCAGCCATCCAAAGTTTTTCATCTTTGTTGAAACCTTGGCCGAGCCAGTCCAGAAAGGCCAGCGAAAGTACTTCGTGCCGGTGCGGCCACCGCGGCCCCTCATGCAACATGACCTGAAAGCCTTTTGCCGCTTTGCCAAAATCGTGGAGCAAACACGCCCAGAACAAGGTTTGCCACAACCCGGGGAAACCGGTCATTTCCGGCAGGTAAGGGCGGAGCGCGATCATCCCGGCCAACCTTTCTAATACCATCCAGGTGTGCCGGGCTAAATTTTCACCTTTTTCCCCTTCCTTTTCCGGGCTTTTTGCCCAGACATCATCCAACCAAACCGGCCACAACAGGTTGGTCATCATAATCCCCCACAAATGTGTGAAATAGCAGCCCGAGATGAGCGCCTTTATCCTCAGGCGACTCCGGGTCAACCCAATATTCCCCGTCCGGCAGTTCCTGATACTTTATAAAATCCTCCGAATATACCCGCCGTCCTAAAACCACATAGCGGGCAAAAGAAGGTGCTCGCTCACGGGCGTAATCCAAATAGCGCGGCATCAGCTCTGCATAGCCCCGCCCGGTCTGCAGCGCCATCCGGTAAGGCGCCAGAGTATGCTCGAAATAGGCCTTGGTAGAGGAAACAAGCTTTGCCCTGGTGACACTGGTGTAGGTAAAAAGGTCCTGCGACCTGCCCAGAACAACCGGGTACCGTGGTGATCGGAAAGCTTCCTCCCATTCCGGCTTATTAATATACAATATCAACTTTGGCCGGAACAATACGGTACGCTTAAAGGGGTTAACTGAACCTTCCATTACTTTAGCAAACTTCGTGCCCGGCAGCTTGCCTCTGGAGGCAGTAAGGACATGGATGTGCTCCACATCATCGAATTTGGCCAGATATGTAAAGTGATAGGCAAATGCTATCCCCTCAGGCGGCGCCCATTCACCCAGAGTGCTGCAAATATGCCCGTATATTGTAGCAGGGGGAGGCATTTCGAAAGTTGGGTGAACTCCCTGCATAAAGTGGGGGTACCGGAAGGAAGTGGTTAACCCCTCCGCCACTATTTTAAGTACCTCCATCTTGTCCTCCTATTCTAGCCAGGATGTGTTTTCCGGCGCTTTTAACTCCTTGATTAATGCCGCGAAAGCCTCTCGCGGGTGGCAAATTAATATTTTGCTATCTTCATGAGACTTAATCAAGCTTTCCAACTTTTCCCGCTCCTCATCCATATAGCCGCGTACCCAGCCAACATACACGCAGGAAAGAATTTCTTCCTTGTAAACAGTCAGAGCTTCTTTCAATGCCTCAATTTTCAGCTCCGGCAGCCCTTGCTTGTTTGCACCCACCACATAGCCGAAAACATGATTGCCGCCCTTGGTCACAGCAAAGATTACCAGCGGGGGAGTGACATCAGTATAGTGCAGGGTTTGCTTGGCCCCTCCATCCAGTCTGGCCATCCCTTCAAAAAGGGTGGTAATTCGCTCAATCCGCTGCTCTAAGGGTAAGCGATACGCCTTTTCTTTTTCCAAATGCAGCAAGCCAAGCTCAGCCGCTTCTTTTTTTCGCACTTCGTCAAGGTTACGAAAACCTGTCTTCTTTTTATACCAGAACGTGCCGGTGGACTTTAGGTCCAGAGAAAACAACCCCTTTAAGGAGGTGCGGTAAAATTGGTGCTCATGGGGTACGGGGTCTCCTTCATGGCGTGACATCACCCCGAAGTCACTGGTCGGGGTAACCGGGGCAATAGAAACTAAAGTGCTGGCTCTAAAGGGCGCCGCCCTGGTGATTGTGTCTGTGGTTTCCGTTTCACCGGCCCGTGACTGGTCAGATTCACGCTTGGCCCGGGCCGACTCGCGTTTGGAAGGGGCGCGCATATATCCAAAAAGGTCATCATCCCAATACTTCACCGGATTGGCGTCAGTATAGGCGATTTTTTCCTCACGGTATACAGGCGCCGATTTCCACGTTTGATCCTGCTCCAATGTCGTGCGCAGCCAGTACTTGAAAGCCTGGGCTGAAACATATGGAAAAAAGCCTTCTTTGGTCCGGATTAATTTCACCCCGGTGCTATTGTCATAACGTTCACCAGGAATATTCCCCTGATTATTCAAGGCAGACGCCGGCGCGTCAACAAGCAGCAAACCTGTAACAAAAGCCATTAGAAGTCCCCCTTTTCTGGTTCATCGGCATCTTTTAGCTCAGGCAAGGCATCCATATTTTTACCCAGCCAGCCCAGGTTGTAAAGTTGTTCTATCATCCGGATTAAAACAAGATCGGTGGCCAGGCGCCAGTCCGGCCGCTCCACTTCAAAACCCTCTTCAAACACTTCGATAAACGGCTCTAAAGTGATCAGGGGCGGGTTGCCTCTTTTTACATTAGCCAGGTTGGCTCTGATTAGAGTATTGCGCAGGTACAGATATTTTTTTGCGTTGTAAAACGCGGTGAAAAATTGACGGTCGTTTTCCCCGGCGATATAAGCAGCCAGCCGGTCACCTAAATCCTTAATTTGCTTAATGCGCTCTTGATCCACTTTCATCACCTCTCTCAAAAAAAGCTCAGTTATTTTCCAGGAAACTAAACTGGCCTCGTCTTTTAATGAATAAAAGCTGCGCGGGTCGTCCTGGGTTTTAACATGCACCGGAACACGCAAAAGGTAACGACGGATGAACTTACCGGCATTGTCGGGCAATTGAAATAAGTCTTCAAACAAAAAATTTCGTTTCGGGCGAGTTTCTTCTGCTTCACCCCCCGCGGCCCGCTTTTTCTTTTTGACCGGCAGCACCAAACGCCAGGCCCGATCGACAATAGCATTCCATTCAGTCCGGTAATTTGGGCTGGCCAGCTTAACAAGAAAACCAGTAAGCTCAATTGGCAGGTGATATATTTCCAGGGGCGGATTCCGGTCGTCTAAAGGGTTAGACTGCCCGCTATTGGTCAGGTGGTAGGCTGTCACTGAAGAAGGGCAGCGGTCTTTAGCCTCATCCTGACGGCGCTGCTCAATCTTTAATAGTGTTTGGACAAGCAGGGTTTTGGCCGTCATTTTTGCCCCCGGCATTTTACTGCTTGCGGCCTGTTGCGCTAACGACATTGCCATCCGATTTTCCTCAAAAAATTCAGCAGCGAAATCATAGGTTATGTCCTGGTTGTCGGAGTGAACCGCCAAAAGCCGGCCGCCGCATTTAGCACACCCTAAAGGGAAAGCCTGTAGGCATAGGGCTGCCTCACCCGATACGGGCAGGCCGGCAGCTCCAGCAGGGTGAAAATTAATGACCCCCTCTCCGGTAAGCAAAGGAATGTGTTGACGGTAGGCCCGCCCGGGTGGCAACTTGTCCGAGAAGGCAACAGCCGTAGCCGGTTTGCCTGTAAAAACACATCTTTCAGCCGTCTGATCTTTGCCGTACCCTCTGAGAATTCTTTGAGCATATTCACGGCGTTTTTCCGGCTGTTTGGTAAAGGCCGGTTGATTGAACCAGGCATTGGTTGTGAAAGCCACACCAAGAAAAGATTTCAACGGCTCGCGAACATACTCACGTTCAATAAAAGACGCCATCAAATCCAGGTCGTCTTCCGTTACAGCGCCAGGGTCATATTTTCCCGCAAAAAATGTCACCGTAGCCAGCCCGACATCAAAAAAAGGATGTCCTGTGTAACTAAGTATTTTATTCACCTCTTTTCGAAGAGTCACTAAAAAGTCTTTTGCCCCCTTGTAATCGGGAAAAGATTACTTACAAAATAATACTTACTTTTCAGTCCCCTTATTATAGGGGTAAAAAGTTATTTGTAACCCACAAAGAAATCAAGTATAATATATTTCATAAAGGTTTATAATTTTAATACTAGCATGGCCGGCCTGCAGTATGTGGGCAGAGGTGCGGGGCAAGTCCTGAAAAGGCGCCCGTGACACAAAGGCTATGCTAAATTATTTTTTATTATTTTTCTTCCACAGAGAAGATGTTCAATCAATGAAAAATAACTTGGTGCTGACATACGGTTAAAATCCCTAGATGCGGCTCCACAAATAGCATCTGCTATCTGGATACCTTTTTCCTTCTCGGATAGCCCCCACCTCATTACACATGAACACGACAGTTCTTCTCTTACTCTTTCTACGTGCTTATCCATATACCGTCCACTTCGCTCAACCTTATCAAGTATGATTAAATTTACATTAGTCAAATCTACTTGCATGATAAGTTCTACAATAGCTTCACTGTAGTCTTTCTTATGACCTCGATAATTAACAAAATGCACCACCCAAAATTGGAAACCTTTTTTAGCAATTTCATACAACACTTTTTGCCTTTGTTGATCAGGGGTTTTGCTGTCTTTGTATTCATTTGCTTTGAATTTTTTTGAAACGGTTGCTGCATAGCGACGCCACTTGCTTAAAGATGATCTAGCGCTTTCTTCACTTAAAATTTTAACTGCAACAAAGGTCCAATTATTTTGAAAGCCACTCTCATCAATGTATAGTATCATAGCCCTCCTTGAAATAATATAATATTTCCAGTAAGCATTATCATTTACGTAATTAGCAAGCTAAGCTATAAATTATTATCACAAGATAGCTTAAAGGTGTCAACAGATTTTTCCACAAAAGATTTCAATTTTTCCCATCCCAAATACAGCCCCCTTGCCCACGTGCACCAACTCACCCAGTCTCAGCAGGGGTATGAATTCACCCAACTCCCCTTCATATTCCACCCGGCCCACGATGCCGCCCAGGTTCATCTTGGTATCCTGGCGCGAAGAATATCGCTCCCAGTCAACCCACCTGGTGCGGTCCTGAACCAGGCGGACTGCGGCTGCACGCCTGATTAAACCGGTAAAGTCAAGATCGGGCTCCCAACCGTGATGAAAATAGGCCAGGGAGGAAAGCCGGCGCAAAAGGTTGCGGACGAGCATGTGGAATTCAACCCGCCTCACAAATTTTTCTTCAAACTTTAGCCTGGTCATTGTTTGAAATTCCAAGCGTATTTTCCGTATAGCCGGAACCTCCGGTATATCTGCTGAGGCAACCTTTTCAATATCGCTCTGCCATGTCAGCTCTACGTTCCTGACCAGCTGGTCTTCCGCCCGGTAAATGATTTCACTCGCGCAGCTAACCGGGTGTACTGCCCTGATCGCGGCCAGCCGGAACTTTTTGCGCAGCCGGCCGATGCCCATTTCACCCAATTCCCGAAAGGCAACAATAAAATAAGGCAGATAGCCGATCGCTTTACCAATCAGAATTAAGTTGAAGTGTAATTTCTCGCCCGGCGTATATTCAGTTTTCGTTTCCAGGGGTGGCTCCAGGATAAACGGGCGGGGGATGCTGGAGTAATTTCGCAGCGCCTCTGAGCCCGGTGGGGGCGCAGTTTCAAAGATGTAAGCATAGGGGCAGTTTGACTTCAGCAGGCAGGCCCGGCACTCCGTGCCCCGCAGCGAACAGGCTATGCGCTTGAAGGTGCTACCGAAGCCTCCACGCAAAGTGGATCCCTTGTAGGGCGGCAAAGAAAGCCCCTGCTTGCCCGCCTCCAGAGTTAATTCATACATGGCCACCGTAAAGCTTTGCTGCATTTAATAGACTCCTTAAAACAAAAGACCAGTACCCACCAGGATTCACATCTATTTTAGACAATCAATCATGCCAAACTTGGTGGGCTAAAATGCTATGCGCCACAAGGATCACTGCAACATAAATAAACAGATATGATGATCCAGGTATCTAACAATATATTTCATACAAAAATTTTTCTTTTAGAATTAATATAAGTTATTTCGACAAATCCATAATATAGCATGAACTCGATATTTAATCCAACGTTAGCCTATACTGCTAAAAACAATGTTAATTATAAAATACAACTTTCGACACTAATCATTATAACCTAAACTTTCCACTATTGGAACAATTATTCGGAAGAAAACGATAAAACAAGCAAGGCGCTACATATGCCTTGCTGAGTGTGGTTGGGATCCTACAAGCATTTATTTTATAAAAAACGCCGTGATCAAGCGGTTACCAGCAGTCCGCCTGCTGCAAAAAATCCTTTGGGGAACCTATGCTGAAATTGACCTTTTCTTTCAGAGGATCTGTTAAAAAATGCTTGTCCAGGCTGAGCAGCCAGTCTACCTTCCCAGTGATAGCTGAAGCAAGTATCAGAGCATATTTTTCATTAATCAGCGTTTTTGCACATTTTATGTCTGGCTCGGCGGCATCCAAAATTTTAAAGGGTAAGGTTTTAAAAAGTGTGTAAAAGTGAGGCAGGGAGCTTGGCAGTTTCTTTTTAATATTACGGATAACCTCGCGTACAACATCCTCCGAAATACAGGGAGTAATTAACTTGAGCTCTGACAGAGCCAGTATTTCATGTGAACCACCTGTTGGGGAAGCAAGTCCGGCAATAATCACGCTGCTGTCCAGGAAGACCTGACTAGGTTTCATACTCATGGGAGCCTTCTCTTAATTCGGCCAGCAGTTCTTCAACATTGATTTCTTTTTGTCTCATTTCCTTTTGAACCGAAGCGGCCAGTTCTTTAATCCGAGACTTTTCCGGACTAACGATCAGTGCTTTGCCGGCTTCTTATATTATAATGGTTGCTTAGCTGCAGTGGGACCTGGTCTGCCCCTCTTAACCTTAACTAATAATAATATTAGCGATTAAATATTCTTAAAATATCCTGCCCGTATTTTTCGCTCTTCTTCTTTCCGAAACCCTTTACTTTTAGTAATTCCTCTTCGTTAGTTGGGTAATTAGTGATAAGAGCATCCATTTCCGCATTATTGAAAATTAGATAAGCCGCAAAGCCTTCTTCTCTGGATTTTTTAAGTCGATATTCCTTTAATTCTTTAACCAGTGTTTCCCTGTCCTTCTTACTATCAGATCCCGCATCTTCTATGGTGCACGCTATTTCTTTTTTTACCGTATAGCTTGAATCCGATGAATCTTCAGCAATGTAAAAGTAAAATTCCTCCTTGCCATACCGGTCCTTATTTACCCGTTCCGCTCCTATACCCATATCCAAGTATTTTTGCCTGATAATTTCAGCTTGCTCATTACTGCCAAAGACTTTAACAAATTTCTTGCCTTTTTTATTTATCCCTTCTAAGTACCTGGCTTGAGTAGCGGTTGCAATAAAATCATTATCTGTCAGTTGATATTTTGCATTATAATCGTAGGTTATTTGCTTATCATTATTTTTTAACCAGTAAGCAGTTTTAAATAGATATGTCTCTAACTTGTGATATGCACTATTTTGTTGGTAGTATTTTAAGGTGCTTATTACTTGATCATGTCTTATGATCTTTTTTTTGATTTCTGTTGGGCATTTATTTTTATGTAAAATTGATTTCGGGTTAGCTAATACAACAAACGATAAGTACAGGGTTTCATTCATCAATTGTTTGTCCTGAATGATCTGTTTCAAAATATTTAAATGCCTTTCGTTTTGAGTGATTGGACTATACATACCCTCTCTTTTTATTTCTCTTCCGTCCTTATTCTGAATTATTCTGACGAAGCTACCATCAGCATTGATCATAACGTTTCCGTTTAATTGTTTTGTCTCTAAAACACAAATAAACTTGTCCGAAATAATGATAAAATCAAACTGTGCGGTGTACCCTTTATATTCTAATCTGATATCGTGAAGACAAAGAATCGGCAAAAAGGAATTTATTAGTTCATAATAAACATTGCTCTCTCCTTCTAACCCTTTTCTTAAATAGGCTATATCTTTAAGAATCATATTTTTTTTGTGCCCATTGACTAGTTGTTTGGCAAGAGTTTCTAAATCGTTAATCTGTTTACTATGCCTGGTAAAATCCTTGATGAATCTCGGGCTTTTAATTGTACGTTCTTCCCCATATAAGAAATCAACTGTTTTATCAAGCCAATTTGCCAAGTTACACCCTCCTGAATTTAACTTGCAAAAGTTAATCGCTCATCGCGTTTTAGAACTTGCCTAAGTTTATTGCGCAGCCTGGTTTCTTCGCCACTTTCGTTGGTCCCAATTCTTAAAATCGGGATACCATATTTCCTCAAAATGTTATCCTTCATCTTATCCCGTGCAAGCTGCTTAGGATTATTGGCATGGAAGGCATATCCATCCACCTCCACGACCAGCACAGGCATTTTGTCCAGCTTGTTAAAGATGACAAAATCGGTGTGGGTTAACACGTTCATAGCAAACCGGAGCTCATTTTCATCCAGCTTTTCCGGATTGCGAATTAACATTTTAAGCGGTTGATGTATCACCCGGTCAAGATTACTGAACTCCGGCTGGTTCAGCACCTTTTCAATCACCGCATTCATCAGGTTTTCCGACTCATAGGCGGAAACATTCTTTCTATTCTTCCTGATTTCATTTAGATGCTCGGAATAGCTATGATACAGCAAATCAAACACCGAATAAATATTGCTATTGATGATTTCAAAATTATTGTACTCGATATACTTTACCAAATCGCCAATATTGGTGTTGTCGTTCCTTTCATCATCCGACACCACCACAATTAGTTTGTCCACGGCACGAGAAACCGCCACATTGATTAAGTTCGGATTGTCAACAAAGTCATTTACTTCGTTTGCCACCGTGGTGAGAATGATCACGTCCCTTTCCCGGCCCTGGTACTTGTGAACGGTATCCACCTCGATGTTTCGTGACCCCATAGCCACTTTCAGCTTTTCTTTTTGCAGCCGGTAAGGGGAAATAATGCCGACTGATTGCTCGTGATCATCACCAATTTGATCAGGCAGCACCTCTTGTAAGATCACATCAATTTGCCGCTGATTATATTTTCCCCGCGCATGATGACCCTTCGCTGTTTTATAGACAACCAGCGGCTGCTCACGGTCTTTTTCGTCTGTTAGCACAATCAGTTCATTGTTATAAAACTTTTGGTTGCAAAAGCCGATGATTTTCGGGTGGCAGCGGTAATGCTCCTTCAGTAGGGTGCGGGGAATATCTTGATATAATTTTGTAACAGAGGACAGCATGCTGTTATCCGCATATCGGTAAGCTGGATCCAGGGCGAAGTTTTCAAAAATTAAATTGGTTTCCGCGGCTGTACTCTCGGGCACAACGTTGGGCAGCTGTTTTAAATCGCCGACAATAACGGCATTTTTGGCACAGGACAACGCCAGCGCGCCTGTTACGATGTCAACCTGTGACGCCTCATCCATAATCACATAGTCAAACAGATAGTTGGCGCCGGCACAACTCCTTAAAGAATGGGTCGTGCTCAGGATAACGGGATATTCTTTGATAAAAGTATTGAAGTCTTTCCATAACGATTCCTGGGTAAACAACTGCCGCTCCTGGTGGCACAGATATCTATCAGCCAGTTTTGCCTTAAACAGTTTCATGGAATTTTCGGTATATTTGGTGATAGCATCATCGAAACGGAATTTTGCCAGTCGTACATTTAAAGCATGGATTTGCTCCCTTAATTCCTCCGTCTTGCGCTCGTAATAAAGCCTCTGAAAAAGAGCAATGGCCATTTCCGGGGAATTTTTGTAAAAGGAAAAACTGATTATTCCGAAGTGCAGTAGATTTTTTAGTTTATATCTCAGTGTCGCTGTTTTATTTTCTTCGGCCATCCGCTGGTAATCCAGCCACAAGGCCATAACGGTATTAGAGTTGTGTTTATACAAAGCACGGTATGGCGTAATTCGTTCATTGGTTTCGTTGTTGTATGTATAAAAATATTGCTTTTCAGTAGACAGCGCCGACAGCTCTTGCCTTAAAATCGCCGCCTGGTTTTTTGCTTCAAGCATTTCATCTAATTCTTTGCCACTTGTCGCAAGCGCTAACTTTATCGCCTGATATTCTTCAACATCCAGCACCCATGTGGACATGTCCGGATAAGTACCCGTTTGACCGGCCATGAAATTCTCTTTATTCTCCCTGTTACCCAGATAGGCCGTGATAAAATCCACGCCATATTTCTGAAGCTTTTCAAGAACATTTGCCGTAGCCGCATTATTGTTGGATACAACGGCAACTGTTTTTCCATTAATAACGGCGTTGGCGATAAGGTTGAGGATAGTTTGAGTTTTACCGGTTCCGGGAGGGCCTTCAATAACGCTGATCTGATTAGCCAAGGCTTTCTCAGTAGCATTTTTCTGGCTCAGATTAAACCCAAAGGGAAATATGGGCATCTGGCCTTGCATTGGCTTGTTCAGCTGAGCCGGGTAAAGATATTTCGCCAGAACGCTGCTGGGGCTGATACAGGTTATTTTCTCATACTGCTTGCCCAGTAAGCTTATGTCATCCTCACTTTTTATACTAACTCTCTGAGCCAGCTGCTTTAAGTATTCAAAGCTGTTTTGCGCGTCCTTATTACTGAGCAAGCTTTGCTCCAGCCTGATTTCATAACTACGGTACAGTTTATTGTAGCCGGAAACAAAGCAAATGCGAATGTAGTCGCCAAAATCAAGTATTTTATCAACGCCAGACAAGGTCTGGCCGTTTTGATACACAACCGTTGTTTCCGGAAGGAGCAAGACCGGATCCCTAAGCCATTGGATACTGAGATAATGGTAGGAGTATGCTCTATTGTCCGAAAAAGTAACATGCCATTGCCCACCTTCATATCTGCAGCGGCTAATATCGGCAGTCTTATCCTCACCTTTGATGAGAATTAGGTGCTTTTCAATATTCAATTTTGGGACTCATTCCTTTCGTTGAGGGTTGGGCGAAATTAATATTCCAGTAATAAACCTAGATTATATGGATAATGGTTAGTTATAAACGGAGGTTTATAATTAAGTCCCCATTTTGCAAAGAGAAAAATTAAAATCGGTTTCATATTCGTTAAACACCATTCGATAAGCTGGTATTTGCGATTCACCTGCTATTCTGATGAGCCTATCAACATAAGTCTGCGGACAATTCATACCTATGTATATCTCTTTGGGGCTTGCAGGTAAAAATGGCATGCCCTTAGCAGTAGCCCCTGCTGTACATCTATACTCTTTTTCATAGCCCCATGTCTCATGCTTTATGTTGCAAAAAAGTGATTCCATAAAAACCAAAGATAAATCATTGAGTTGAATCTCATTCCTACCTTCTGCGCCTTGCTTTTCTATTTCTGCAATCATCTTTCCGACTTGATTGTCTATTAAATCCGTTACATCTATTCGTTTATTGATATATTGTACAGGAAATGTACAACTGGAAAGCTGAACATTTCTTTTATCTTTCATATCATACGACAAACAGAATCCCCTATGGTTGTTTGAATAGTGCGCCCACATCGGCATAGAGTTTACGTTATTGGCCGTAAGCGCAGCAATTTTTACTAATGAAGTGAAATCATCAATCAATTTACCATCGTGTCGAGTTAATCTATTATATTTTTTTAGCTCATCTGGCCTGTAAAAATAGGCTTTGTTATCAAATGGATCATTTAAGTTCTTAACGTCAGACATATAGATAGTTTGATTTTGCACAGTATCGAGTTTGGATTCATTTAAGGCAATATCATCTGTCAAAGAGATAAATTTGAAAAGCACATCAGGTAAATGTAGTCGGGTAATCTTATAGATAGTCATGAAAACTTCATTCTTGTTTGAAGCTTGGTTTATTAAGTTCATCGCTGATATATAGTCCATCTCAACTTTGACAGCAAAAACGGTTTTTCCGGAAAATAAGTACTAAAAACCCTTTAAAAATAAGGGTCCTCAAAAAATATACTCCAGGATGTTGTGCCACGTTAATTAAAATTTGTTCTGGTTTATA